>JAGVDA010000538.1 GCA_020058975.1 Thermosynechococcus sp. WC_1
CACACAGGTGCGCCTCCTGCGACCCAATCGCCCTCTACGATTGGGCTACAGCCCCACTTTTATGCATCAGAGCAAGAGTTTTTAAGCGAACTGCAGCTCATTCAAGAAAACCTTCAGGCGACGGGCTTAACCTGCCGAGAGCTGGATAACCTTCTGTGCCAGGTGGAGATTTTTGGGTTTAACTTGGTCGAGCTAGATATTCGTCAAGAAAGCAATCGCCACTCCGATGCGATCGCCGAAATTGTCGCCTACCTCGAAATTTTACCCAAGCCCTATAACAACCTCTCCGAAGACGAGCGTACCCTGTGGCTGGCGACCGAACTCCAAACTCGACGGCCTTTAATCCCGTCAGAATTGCCCTTCTCAGAACCCACTAAAGAAACCATCGAAACCTTTCGGATGATTCGGCGTTTGCAAGAAGAGTTTGGCATCAACATCTGCCGCACCTACGTCATCAGCATGTGTCATGATGCCAGCGATCTGCTAGAGGTGCTGCTGCTGTCTAAAGAAGCAGGGCTTTATGACCCAGTAACAGGCAAAGGGACTCTAGAAGTGGTGCCGCTGTTTGAAACGGTGGATGACCTAAGACGGGCACCTGGCATTATGACCCAGCTCTTTGAGCTGCCGTTTTATGTAAGCTACCTAGCCTCTGGGGGGCGCTCTGTTGCCGCCGTCGTGGACCAAAGCGATCAGGATAAGCCAACAGCAGCACCTGCCCCGTGCATTTTGCAAGAGGTAATGCTGGGCTACTCAGACAGCAACAAAGACTCAGGGTTTCTCAGCAGCAACTGGGAAATTTATAAAGCCCAGCAGGTGCTTAACCTCACAGCCCAGCGTTTTGGCGTAACGCTGCGCATCTTCCATGGGCGCGGTGGCTCCGTGGGGCGGGGTGGCGGCCCTGCCTACGAAGCGATTTTGGCGCAGCCTGGAAACAGCGTGAACGGTCGGATTAAAATCACCGAACAAGGCGAAGTGCTGGCCTCTAAATACTCCCTCCCAGAGTTGGCGCTTTACAATCTAGAAACCATCACTACCGCCGTTATTCAGGCCAGTCTGCTCCACTCCACCATGGACAACATTGAGCCGTGGCACGACATCATGGAAGAATTGTCGGTGCGATCGCGCGAACATTACCGCGCCCTCGTCTATGGGCAAGAAGACTTCGTTGAATTTTTCCATCAAATTACCCCCATCCAAGAAATTAGCCAGCTTCAAATTAGCTCTCGCTCTGCCCGTCGCCCTAACCAGCCCCAGCAGAAAAAGAGCATTGAAAGCCTTAGAGCCATCCCTTGGGTGTTTAGCTGGACTCAAAGCCGCTTTTTGCTCCCTGCTTGGTATGGTGTGGGCACCGCCCTTAAAGACTTTTTAGACGCAAACGAAACCGATCACCTTTCGCTGCTGCGCTACTTCTACTACAAATGGCCATTCTTTAAGATGGTGGTTTCAAAAGTGGAGATGACCCTATCTAAGGTCGATCTTCAGATTGCCCATCACTACGTTGAGCAGTTAAGCGACCCTGCTGATATGGCTCGGTTTGAAGAGCTGTTTGAGCAAATCTCCGCCGAGTATTATTTGGCGCGAGATTTGATTCTCAAAATAACGGGGCATCAGCGGCTATTAGATGGCGATGTTGCCCTACAGCGATCGGTTCAGCTTCGCAACGGCACCATCGTACCCCTCAATTTTTTACAGGTGCTGCTACTAAAGCGACTGCGAGAGCATCATAACGCCGTAACCTTTGGCCCAACCACCAGCAAGGCCGAACTGCTGCGCGGCGCACTGCTTACCATTAACGGCATTGCAGCAGGAATGCGGAATACAGGTTAAGCGATCGCATCAATATTGGGGTTGAGGAGGGTGCCATCCTGCGCGAACCCAATTTTGCCGAACGGTCAAAGCCAGTGTGTTGTTGAGCTTGAGCGCCTCAACAGTTGCTCTACCGCAAGCATTTAGCCCCAATATTGAGACGTGATCAGAACTCCAGACAAAATAATCTGACCAGATGTGTTGGCGTGGATGAAACAATGGGATGGTTTGCCCCGTTTGGGGGTCAATGCCTTCAGTTTGGGGCCATTTGTATTGATTGCATAGCTCACAGGCCAAACAAAGGTTTTCTTCTGAGTCAGTTCCACCTTTGACAATGGGTTTAATGTGATCGATCTGAAGACGACCCATCACATAGTCTTGGTGGCTTAGGCAATATTCACAGCGATTGTTAGCGTTTTGTCGAACGCGCTGTCGAATGGGTTCTGAGATGCTGCTCATGCAGGCAATGGTTCACATAACCCACGGCGGAAGGCTTCAGCCAGTGCTTCTGATTTGCGGAGCTGACCCAGTTGATAAATCTGAAGGAGCGCCAACAGCTCATAGCGTTCAGCATCGTCTAGTCTTTCTGCTTTACCTTTAGCCTGAAGGTCGCCTAAACGCTGGTTTTGCGCCTCGCTCATTTTTGAGTCCGCTAGGTCTAAGATTTGACCGTTGGACAATGCTGCAACACTTGTCTCAGCTAGATCTGGCATTCCTTCAATGGTTAGCCACAACATTTCGAGAGTATCAGTTAGCACAGTATCTACGTCGCGCTGAGTGGCTAAGCCAAGTTTTGCGGCATGTGCAATCAGCGGTTCCGAGAGATGAAGCGTTACTTCGGTCATGCTGGACTACCCTTGGATGAGGATTTTTCTAGCATAGGCGATTTATATTTCAGAAGCGATCATTTGAGTTGTTTGACGTTGTCAATGATTGTTTCACCTAGCGAATCACCAACCAACACACTTTGGCTCGGCTGTATTTCAATGCTTCTGCAAAACGTTGCCCAGCCCAGTACCATAGGAGATGGCAATTAGAGAAAATTGGGAACTCCCAGTGCTGAATACCCTCAAGGCCGACTTCGACATTATTTTTGAGAAAGATCCTGCCGCGCGAAGTGCGTTAGAGGTTCTGACTTGCTACCCTGGCCTTCAGGCACTGTGGCTTCATCGCTTTGCTCATTGGCTTTACCGCTTTGGCGTTCCTCTTTTACCGCGCCTCATTTCTAACACCAGCCGCTTTTTGACGGGTATTGAAATTCATCCCGGCGCTCAGATTGGCTCCTCGGTGTTTATTGACCACGGTATGGGGGTTGTGATTGGTGAAACCGCCATCATTGGCGACTACTGCCTCATCTATCAGGGTGTCACCCTAGGCGGAACAGGTAAAGAATGCGGCAAGCGTCACCCCACTTTGGGCAATAATGTGGTGGTGGGGACAGGTGCAAAAGTGCTGGGAAATATTGAGATCGGCAGCAATGTACGCATTGGGGCTAACTCGGTTGTGCTGCGAGCCGTGCCGCCAGACTGCACAGTGGTTGGCATTCCAGGGCGTGTGGTGTATCGCGAAGGGGTGAAGGTTAATCCCCTCGATCATGCCCGTTTACCCGACTCTGAAGCTCAGGCGATTCGCTACCTGATGGATCGAATTGAGTCTTTGGAGCTGGAGGTAAGGTCTTTGAGGCAGGGTTCTGCGTCCCTTCATGCCCAGGCCGTTACCGCTCACAATAGCTGCCGTCTGCGCGATCGCTCCATTGAAGAATTCCTAGAAGGCTCGGCAGCAGCTTCAGAGCCTGAAGCGATTACCAGCGTTTAAATCCCACAAACCCGTTCCTCCCATTTTTTACTTATTAAACCCAATTCCTACGCATGAAAATTTCTCTAAACTGGCTCCGAACATTGGTTGCCTTTGACTGGTCGCCTGAAGTTCTAGCAGAACGGCTGACCTTGGCGGGTTTTGAAGTTGAAGATATTGAAGATCGTCAAACTTGGGCGGATGGCGTTGTTGTGGGCAAGGTGCTGAGCTGCGAAAAGCACCCCAATGCCGATAAGCTGCGGGTTTGTTCTGTAGATATTGGGCAGGCAGAGCCTTCAACGATTGTTTGTGGAGCGCCCAATGTGGCGGAGGGGCTATTGGTACCCGTGGCGACCCTGGGGACTTATTTGCCAAAGGTCGATCTTAAAATTAAGCCTGCTAAGCTGCGCGGCATTGGCTCTGCTGGCATGATTTGCTCTCTTTCAGAGCTAGGACTCACCAAAGAGTCTGAAGGCATCTACATTTTTGACCCCGAAGTGAGGTCAGTGAAGGTGGGCGATGATGTGCGTCCACTACTGGCGCTAGACGACACCATCTTGGATTTATCCTCGACGGCAAACCGCGCCGATGCGCTGAGCATGGTTGGCATTGCTCGTGAAGTGGCGGCTTTAACAGGTAAGCCGCTGAATCTTCCGCAAATTCCTGATCTAAAGATTGCGGCTAAAAGCAACGATCTAGAAGTTACCATTTCCGAGTCAAAAGCCTGTGCCGCCTATATTGGAACTCGTTTAGAAGGGGTAAAGATCGCTCCCTCCCCCGACTGGCTCCAGCGCTGTTTGGAGGCCGCAGGGATTCGACCTATTAATAATGTGGTAGACATCACCAACTATATTTTGCAGGAGTGGGGTCAGCCCCTCCATGCCTTTGATGCCGATGCAATTGCCACTCTAACCCAAGACAGCACCCCTCTCACCCTAGGGGTACGCTTTGCCCAAGCAGATGAAACGCTAACAACACTGGATGGACAAGGGCGATCGCTCACCACCCAAAGTCTAATCATTACCGCTAACGACCAGCCCGTCGCCTTAGCAGGGGTCATGGGCGGTCAAGAAACCGAAGTGCGCGAAACCACCACGGCAATTGTGCTAGAGGCGGCGCTATTTAGCCCTATCACCGTGCGGCGCTCAGCGCGCGCCCAGGGGGGACTTCGTACAGAAGCCTCTACGCGATATGAGCGGGGCGTAAATGAGGCTCAGCTTGACATTGCCTGTAATCACGCCCTAATGCTGCTGCAAGACTTGGCAGGTGCAAAGGTCGTGGCGCAGCAGAGAGTGGATGGGCGATCGCCCCTTCAGCGCACCATCGAACTGCGGCTGGCACGAGTGAACCAGATTCTAGGGCCATTAGAAGGCAATGGCGTAGACGAAGCCCTTGAAGAGCTAACAGCAGAACAGGTGATAGCGCTGCTAGAGTCTTTAAGCTTTAACCTAACGCCCACCGCGCAGGCAGACGTATGGACCGTTGAGGTGCCGCCCCATCGCAATCGTGATATTGAGCGCGAAATTGACCTCATTGAAGAAATTGCGCGGCTCCACGGCTACGATCAATTCTGCGAAACCTTGCCAGCAAAAACAGAACCAGGGTATCTCGCAATAGATGATGTGCTGCTGCGCCGAGTGCGAGAAGCCTTCCGTGCCAGTGGGTTGACGGAGCTAATGCACTATACCTGGACAAAGCCCAGCGAGGCAGGGAGCGCACGGCAGATCGTGGTTTCCAACCCACTCCTGACCGAGTTTTCGGCGTTGCGAACCGAAATGCTAAGCGGACTGCTGACGGCATTTCAGTTCAACCTAGAGCAGGGCAATGGCCTTCTCAATGGCTTTGAAATCGGTCGCATTTTCTGGAAAGAAGAAGATGGCCTTGCCGAAGCCAATGCCCTAGGCGGGGTGATTAGCGGCAAGCCTTCTGAGGGCAGATGGCTTCAAAAAGCTAAGGCTGATGGCGCGATGCTCTCTTGGTTTGAGGCCAAAGGTATTCTTGATCGCACCTTTAATAGGCTCGGGTTGGCGGTTGAGTACCAGCCCGATCGCCAGGAGCCTCGACTACACCCAGGCCGAACCGCTTCGCTGTGGATTAATGGTGAACGTTTGGGACGATTTGGGCAACTGCACCCTCAACTGCGGCAAGAGCGGGAGCTACCAGAAGACGTTTATTTATTCGAGCTAGATTTAGGCGCTTTACTCGAGGCGATCGAGCGACAGCAGCGCATTTCTTCGGCCTTTAAGCCCTACTCGATGTTCCCCGCTACAGATCGCGATTTAGCCTTTTTTGTAGCGACAGAGGTTTCGGTTTCAGAAATTGAGCGCATTATGCAAAAGGCCGCTTCTGCACCTAACGGCAGTTTGCTGTCTTCTATTGAGTTATTTGATGAATACCGTGGCGAACATGTCCCTGTAGGTCAGCGCAGCTTGGCCTTTCGGCTGATCTACCGCGCAGAAGACCGTACTCTCACCGATGAAGAGGTAAACCCGATTCATCAAAAGGTGCGAGATGCCCTAGAAGACAAATTTCAGGTCAGCTTGCGGAGTTAGGTCTAAATACGGGGTATTGTTTGCAGATCGACGAAATAATGTCGTCTATTTGACGAGAGGCTGGGGCGATCGCAGGATAATAAGTAGGCTAGTGATTCAACTAAGCAGGATTGGGGAATGCTAGAAATGTATCTAAGATCCGTGATTCATCCACATAGAGGAAGGCTCATGAACCTGCGTCATTCTATCTTTTCTGGTTTTGGGCTTTCAGTCTTCCTGGTGTGCGCTACTCCCAGCGCCCAGGCGACACCCAAGACCGCCCCAGGTCAGACTCCAACCAAGGCGATGGCGGAGACCTCTTCGATATTGGGTGGACCCATTACTCCCTCCCAGCCTGACTTTTTTGCTGACAGCAATAATCTTGGATTCCCTACCTCCGTCAACTCTACCCTAGACAGCGGCCTTGCCGGTCAGCCCATCCCGTCAGCTGCTGACAAGTCCCCCACGCCCCTCGTTGGCGATCCTCCTCGACCCACCCGAGGCGGTATTATCAACATCAAAACGGACTGATCCTTCAGACCAAAATACTGCCGTAGGTTTTGTGAAGATGAGGCTATCCCAAAACCCTGAAAGATCGTTAGCATAATAAGAAATGTAAACTCGCCCAACCGTTTCTTATTGTTCCTTCGATTATGCAAACAGCCTTTGACTTCGCTGCGATCGCAGCCCAACCCCCTCTCAAAACGGCTTACCAAACGCTGAAGTGGGGGGTAAACCTGTTGGCGATCGCCCACAAAAATGCTGCAACGCGCGTTGGAGATACGCTGTTCCCTCAAAACGCATTCACTAAAGGTCGTGCCAGTTCCACGATTGATGCCGCGGCGTTAGCGTATCTGAAGCAGCGCTATGAATTACTGTTAGACCAAGATTGGAATGATGCCCAAACAGGTCTCTATCCCGTTGAGCTGCTCTTTGACACGCCCTGGGATGAGGTGCTGCGCTACTATCCCGCCGTCTGGCTAGATCTGCCAAAACTATGGCAACGTACCCAAGAACAGCGCTACCAAGAGTTTGCAGAAGAAATTGATACCAGCAGCTATCCCAAATATTATCTGCAAAATTTCCATTACCAAACCGATGGCTACCTCAGCGATACCTCGG
>JAGVDA010000274.1 GCA_020058975.1 Thermosynechococcus sp. WC_1
AACCTCCATAAAGTTAAAATCTGGGTCTAAACCTTTACCAACGCCCTCTAGGGTAGAAAAGGCTCGCATCACAAAAGTAAACGTTGCAGGAAACCGAAAGGGCTGATTGTATGCAACATCGTACAAATCATCGCTGATTTGAGCAATCGACTGATTTTCAAAGGGCTTGTCCATGAAGTTATCCAGCATGTACTGGATAGACCGCCGTACAGGCCCCATGTCTGGAACAGGAGACAGCGCCCCTAACTCAAGCAAGGAATTCATGACCTGGTTTGCATCGCGCTGTGCAACGCCCATAAAGGTCTGCATCAGTCGCTCTCGCGTGAGGGGCTGAATTTGACCCATCATCCCAAAATCATAAAAGATCAGCTCCCCTGCCGCGTTAACTGAAATATTGCCAGGGTGAGGATCTGCGTGAAAAAATCCATCCGTCAGAAGCTGGTGAAGGTAAGCCTCTGTTCCCAATCGAGCCACGGTCTTACGCTCAATACCAGCCGCTTCGAGCGCCTCGTAGTTGCTAATTTTTATGCCTGGCATATATTCCAGGGTCAACACGCGCTTAGAGGCATACCGCCAAAACACGCGGGGTACGTTCGCCCAGTCAAACTCTCTAAAGTTACGACGAAACAGATCTGCGTTGCGCCCCTCGTTGAGATAGTCAATTTCTTCATAGAGAATGCGGCAGCACTCTTCATAAATGCCCAGCCAATCTCGACCAGGACCCCAATCAGGGTGGCGCTGAAAATACTGGGCAATGCCTTTGAGAATTCTTAAGTCAATGTCAAACAGCTTTTTAAGGCCAGGGCGCTGCACCTTAACCACCACTTCTTCGCCGGAGTGGAGCTGTGCTTTATGGACTTGCCCCAAACTAGCCGCCGCTAAAGGAATCGGGTCAAAACTGTTAAATAAATCTGGGATGGCTTTACCAAACTCTTGAACAATGGTGCGCTCTACCTGCTCATAGCTAAACGCAGGCACCCGGTCTTGAAGCTGAGATAGCTCTTCAACGTACTCGATGGGGAACAAATCTGCCCGTGTTGAGAAAAGCTGCCCAAGCTTAATGAAGGTAGGTCCAAGCTCTAAAAACGTCTCTCGCACCCAAATAGCCTGCGATCGCCGCCGCGCTGCCTGACGCTCTGGCGTCATACCGCCTTGATAGCTCCAAGGCTTCTTCATGAGCCAGCGAGCCGTCAGAAACTGGAAGACAAACGTCCAGATATCGACAAAGCGTCGATGCCGAGAATAGTTTTCTCGATTCCAGCGGTAGGCGCTACGGGTATTAAGGGCAAGCGCCGGAGGAGAGGAAAGAGCAGACACAGAAATTCCTGAGCGAGGGACGGTCAAAACAGTGGAGAAACATCAAAGCTTGAAGATTCGGTCAGTGCAAATGTAGGGGCAGGTTTAGTCAAGGCAGGACTAGATCTATACAAGGTATGTCAGCAAAACCTGCCCTTCCGAAATTCCTAAGCGCCCGTCTTTTGCCGATAGTCCTGAAGCGCAGCGCGGAGCTGGGCAATTTCGGCTCTTAATTCATCAATAATTTCTTGAACGTCACTATCGTTAGCGGTGCTGGCGTGGGTGCTACCGTGGGTCTGCGTGGTTGCGGTTGCAGAAGACTCTGCTTCAGCTCGTGCCATCACCTGCTGAGTAAATTGGCGCAGACGTTCACGCTGCTCGGCATCAAATTTGCCAACGTTGCTCATTACGTCCGTTAGCCCATGCTCTAGCTCTTCGGCAAGAACCTCAGCAGTGGCTCGACCGAGAAAAAAGGCGTTTACGAGGGGGTTAGTCATGTCTAAGCTGGCGAAAAGACGATGGTGCTTCGCAAAAATTATAACTTGCTTGTCTACTATCGTGCCGCTTTATCTTGTTGGACACGTTAACCGAGTGCGCTAACTGGGTGCATTAAGGGGACACCCTAAAGTGAAGCATCTGGCGGCAGCGGAAAAGAAATGCGTTCTGCGTGCCCCCAAAAAGCTTCTAGGCTATAAAACTCTCGGGCTTCTGGCATCATGATGTGGGCGATCGCATCCCCGTAGTCGAGCACAATCCAGTTAGATTCTGACTGGCCTTCACTATGGGTAGGTGAACGATGGCAATGCTCTTCGGTGGCCTTTTTCATAGAATCGGCGAGTGCCCTCACCTGCGTGCGTGAGAAGCCTGTGACAATCACAAAGTAGTCTGTCAAATAGCAAACATCCTGAACATTAAGGATCAGAATATCTGCCCCCTTACGATCATCTGCCGCCTCAGCCAGGGTGAGGGCAAGCTGTTGGCTTGAGGTTCTAGATTGCGCTGAGTTAGAAGCAGGTTGGGGTGCGGTTGTCAAAACGGAAGACTCTAAAATCAAGGTTAAAAAACTTTGCGATGGGCTATTGCTATTTTCTCAGCATATCGCAATTGCTTTAACGTTAGCTTTGCTAACTTAAGTTTTAGCCGCCTGCATTGCCCAATTGCGCGTCATTACCATTCGAGGATGGATCAGCTTGCGGTTTTGGACGAGCTGATTGAGGGTGCGATCGCAGACCTGCCACACGCCTCTATACAAGTTAACCTCAGACACTTTACGCATCTGGTTGAGTTCTTCGCGATCGCCGCGACCAGGCTCTAAACTATCTGCTAAAAAAACGATGCAGCTCATGGGGTGCATTTGGGGCTGTCCGAGGGTATGGTTGCGCACCGCATCCAAAATAACTGGATTTTGAACCTGAAACACGTCTCTGGCAACAATTGCACTCACATCAGCATGAAGCAGTCGCGGCTCTGCCATTAGCACTGCATCAATGGGCAGTGCTTCGGCCTGTGCCATCGCCAAAAGGCGGTCTGGCGAGAAATACTTAGCCAGATCGTGAAGTAAGCCTGCCTGCGCGGTCTGAGCTGCATCTAGTCCATGCTGAAGCGCCAACTCGCCAGCATAGGTTTCAACTCGCAAAATATGCTGAATCCGAGCTTTGGGGACGTGAGACTCTAGCCAGGTCAGAACTGCCTCACGATCTACAGGCGGCTCCGTCAAAATGGACGAATGACTCTCTTTCGCCTTAAGGGCAGAAATTTTGGCTAAGCTCCGCCGCTGCCATATTCTTTTTGCTTTTTTCTGATTTCCCATCTTTAACAAATTGCCTAAGACCGATTGCCCAAGACGCAAGGTTTAACGCTAGGTGCCAAACGCGCGATCGCCTGCATCTCCTAGACCTGGCACAATAAACCCCTGATCGTTCACCGTTTCATCAATGGTAGCGGCATAAATTTCGAGGGTGGGGTAGGTCTCTGCCAGTTGCTTCAGGGCTGGGGGTGCTGCCACGACAGAAATCACGCGAATTAAACTAGGGTCTGCCTGACGTTTGGTTAACTCTGCCATTGCCATCATGATGGAGCCGCCCGTTGCCAGCATCGGTTCACAGATTAAAATCCGCGTTTGAGGGTCTAACACTTCCGGCAACTTATTGAGATAGCAGGTTGGCTGTAGGGTTTCTTCGTTGCGGACGAGTCCCAAATGATAGGTAGAGGCACGGGGCATCACTGCCTGTGCGCCATCCAATAGGGTTAACCCTGCGCGTAATATAGGCACTAGCGCAATGGGTACCGTCGGCGAAACAAGCGTTGCGGGCGTAGGACCTAAGGGCGTTTCAACCATGACATCTTCGGTAGGAATCCAGTCACCCCGCATCGCTTCGTAGGTTAGCCAGTAACCTAGCTCTTTCAATGCTGCCCGAAACATGACGCCTGGGGTGTTTTTATCACGGGCGATCGCCAGCCAATGCTTAATCAGCGGGTGGGGGGGGACATAAATCCGCAACTGTAAAGCCATGGGGAATCCGAAAGCCTACTCTAAGAATGCTGAACCTTATATCTATCATACGCTGTGGCCTAGGCGTAGAAATAACACTATCTTTTATTGACAGTATTTATCAACAAAGCTATGATGCTTTTCATAAGAGACAGTGTTCTCCTCTCTTAAAGAATCGGCAGATGGGTTCCAGATGTTCAGGTCTGGAACCCATTTTTTTGTTTGGGGCGAAGTGTAGAAAAATTCTTTAGGGCGTGAAGGGTTCGGGCGTTGCAGAAACAAGCGCTGTATTCAGAATGCTTTCTGCCT
>JAGVDA010000216.1 GCA_020058975.1 Thermosynechococcus sp. WC_1
AATTTTTTACGGTTATGAGTATACCATTCCACTTAATGAAGATGATTTGTATTTTGCTAGAAATAGATTAGAATTAACCCAAGAAAAAATTGATTTGTTAGTTGATTTTCCTGTAGAGCTTCATAAACCACGTTCCCAAATACTAGGTTATCCGAGTTGTATTACTTCACATCCTGTATTCTCCTGGTTTAGTGAGGCTGAATTAAATGTATCTGAAAATATGAGTTCTAGGGAAGAGTTAGTTAATTTACTTAATATTGATTTTATGGTCTTTAATCTATTTGAAGAAATCAACGCAACAAAGGGATACTGGGGGATCAAAAGAATAGATTTGGAAAGATTAATTTTTGACGGTGTTGCGCTCCAGTTTCAAACTTAATTTCTATCTTCCTTGCGCTGTAAAATGCAATAATCCAATCATTAGCCACGTTACACAAAACATCGTCCCTTTTCTTAGCCTCGTCTAAAGAATTCTGCGTTCTCATTAGAATTGCATCCCAAATCGGGGGAAGTTAGAAAACCGATGATCGACGCCAGCATTCCTTGGAAAAGAGCAGTCACTAAGGGCAATCCTAAGTCTGAGGGTCTGTTTTGGGTGGGGCGGCCTTGAATGCGGCGAAGGCGGTCTATGAGTTTCCGCAGGTAATGGTGATGGATTTGGCAGCAAAGGCGAGTGCGGCAGGGGGTGAGAAGCTGACGAATCAGACCCCAGAGGAGGCGCGGATGAATTTGGCGCTGGGCTATGCGAATTTGGCTTTTAATTTATAATTCCTGCTGAATTCTTCTGCACGGTGCTTTGCTGGGTCAAATAGTGATCAATTTCAGCCTGATTATGGAGACTTTCTGACTGCTTGAAGTATTCAAGGGCAATCCGTCCCGCAATAGGATAGTCTTTGCTTTGCGCTAACAGCTTCGCTAAGCAACCTTTGAACAACATCCGTTCTTTTTGGCGGTTATTCACTATCATCAGCACCACCGTTGTCCCCCAAAGGGTCAGCAGCGCAGGCACTACGCAAATCCACCAACCCAGCAGAAAGCTTAGGTAGGCGATCGCCACTAAGCTGCCGCTTGCAAACACCAGACACAGCATTACCACCATCACCGATTGCCAGCGCCAGCCAATTCCTAAGCTTACCCCCGCCCAAGCGAAGACCCACAGCCATTCAAGGGGCTTAGGCCAAACGTATAGGGGCGATCGCCCATCCAATGCCGAACTGAGCAGTTGGCTAATAATATTGGCCTGAAGCATAACGCCAGACATTCGGTCAGGGGAACCTACTAACCCACTACTGTAGGGCGTATAAAAGAAATCGTTGAGGCTTTCCGCCGTTGTGCCAATCAAGACGATGCGATCGCGTAAACCCTCTCGCGCGTTTTGCTGATTCAATACTGCTTTGAGAGAATAGACTGGAAAGCTATTTTGGGTGCCGCGAAAGTTCAGCAAGATTTGATACCCCCCAGACTCCGCGCGGACATAGCCGCCGTCGCTCTGCTCAAACCGATTCAAAATTGCTTTACCGAGGCGCATCCGATCCCCATCCAAAGGCACGATGTCTACGCCTTCAGCCTTGAGGTAGTGCAGCGCCAGCTTAACCGCTAAGCTATAGCTCACATCACCCTCGGTTAAGCTCACGGATAGTAGTGCCCGACGCACTTTTCCATCAGTATCCATCACCTGATCAGAAAAACCGATCTGCTGTTTTTGCTCAAGCCGTGAAGGTGGTTTAATTGGCGTACCGACCACTTTCTCAATGCCAAATAAGTAGGGCGTTGTTTGGAATACTTGCACTAATTCGGAATGCCCTGGTGCAATAGGTAAATTGCGATAGAGATCTAAACCCATGGCTCTAGGCTTTTGCGCCTTAATTTTGCGCATCAGCTCAGCCAGCACCCGATCTGGGACAGGCCATTGCCCTACCTGTTCAAGATCTGACTCATCCATTGCAACCACCGCAATTCGAGCATCGGCACCTTCCAAAGGTCGCCACCGAAAATACTGGTCTAATAAATTCCACTCGAGTCCCTGAAATAAGCCGCCAAATTGCAGAATCAGGACAGGCACTGCCACCGAAAAAGCAATTTTAGGAACCCAGCGCCAGCTTAAACGCTGGCGAGACACCTCTTTCTGAGTAACTTGTCGGGCGCAGGCTAAAATTTGACTGGCCTGTTCTGTTACCTCTAGGGCTGCTTGGGTTTGTTGTTTCGCTAAGTCCTGACTCGCCGCTAAAAACTGATAGTCTCGATCGCCTAAACTTTTCCCTAATGCCCAGACCAACGTATCTTGTAGAAGCTGACCACGCAGCAAACACGCCTCATCTTCACAATCTGACGCTATCCAACGGGTAAGCATTGCTTCATAGGGGCGCAATACCGCTAATTTTTGAGCCACCCAATCCGCATTAAAGACAGCTTTGTACAGGCGATTATGGGGCATGAGCTGCCCCCGTCGCTCTATGACCAGCCCTGATAAACGCAGTTCCCTTTGATCGGGTTCTCCATTAGAGGCAATTGCGCCGTTTTGAAGAATGTCCTGATACAGGCTCAAAAGTCGTCCTACGCGGAGCTGATTTCTCAGCACTCTGTCTCGCACGGTTCGCAAATGCTCTGGCTCATCTTGAAACTCCCAATTGTCAATGAGACAATCCTGCACAATCTGATTAACAGAACAGTTTGAACCAGTCGCTGTCGCCACTAGGTGACAGAGCTTTTGCGTTAAAAAAGGCTGCCCTCCCGTCCAATCTAAGATTTCTTGCATCACTCTATGAGGATCCTTGACATGGCCTCTCAGCCCTTGCACAAGATTCTGAACTTCATGCAGCTCAAACCCTTGAAGGTCAATAGCGGTACCGATATTAAAGGGAGGTTGGGTTTTGTCGCGAATCAGATCGTTGGGCGTTGCAACCCCCAATAAAGCAAAGGTAAGACGCTGATAGGAAGCGTTAATTGAACGTTGTTCTAGACAAAATCGAATGAGTACAAAAAAATCATCCAGAGAAAAGTTCTGACTCAATACTCGGTCAATTTCATCTA
>JAGVDA010000460.1 GCA_020058975.1 Thermosynechococcus sp. WC_1
CGATCATTGTTCAAAGCTCGAGTGATGTTGAGCATGGACTGATGAATTTAGATGGGCTTTAGAGATATTATCTCTTATAAAGCAACATGTCTAATAGGTTCCTGTGATGAATGTTGTTGGAGTAAGTCAGCCTTAGCAAGATTGAGTGCCGTCAAACTGGCATTGAAATGGAAATCTAACTTGTCAGCATCACAGGATTGGCAGTCTTCGAGTCCCGTAAATTGCTTTGCATCCCGAAAAATAAACTCAATGTGAAACCGAGCCTTGTAAAACCGGTAGAGGTCATAAGGGGCGATCTCAAGGTCAGTAGAGAAGAGCAGAACGTAGGAGCGTTTGTGGTCTATTTCCTTGAGGAGGTAGGCAAGTTTTATATTGCGTTTGAGCGAAACCGAGTACACCACAGCAGTATAGAGTTTGGTGTGTTTGTCTAGGTCACGAACGAACTCAAAGTGACTCAGGTCAGAGCAATCAAGCTTTCCGTCATATTTGCGCCGTCGTCCTTTGGGTTTCTGTGACCCAGTGTAGAGTACCTTAAGATTGGCATCGGCGCGGAGTTTGCCAATGGCATGTAAGCCTAGGCCAACGATGCCATTGACCCACTTGAATGTGCTGTAGAACGCATCAGCCGCCACATAGCGAATGTCTTCCGGTAAATAAGACTGGCACTCTGCGAGATGTCCTAGATAAAAGTCCATTCGAGTGGCGCACGGTAATTTTGGGGACTTGCTCAGCGCAGGCACGTCGGGGATGGTTTGAGCATCAGTCTCGTTATGCTTCTCGATATCAGCCTGGAGTTTGGCCTGCTTCGCTTGGGCTTTGACACTGAGTCCCGCTTCCGTTTGCTGGGCAGACAGGGCATAGCCTGTCCCTTTCTCTACATCAATGACCGCCACGACTGACCATTCCAAGCCTCGTTCGGCTTTGCCTTTGGTGCCGTTATAGAACGAGTCGAGTCCTTCGGTGTGTCGTCCACTTTTGCGAACAAAGGTGCAATCGACTGCCGCAATCCGAGTTACTGTCTTAGAGCTATGAACCTGTTCAATCACACATTGATTGACAGCTTCAAACCCGATGGTGTCCTTAAAGTGGCGACGATACGTCTTCTCTGACAGTTCGCTGTAGCGACTGAGATTGGTGAAGTTGACGTTCCCGCACACCACGAAAATCGTTGTGAACAGTGTCAGCAGGAATCTTCGCTGAGGTTTGTGAAATGGCCTGCTGTGTTCAGCAGACCCGTTACAATATTTTTTAGGCTATCCATTGGTGCAGTGTGTTTTGGTTACATCTGCACTCTATACGGTGGATAGCTTTTCTGCACACTGCTCCAAAACTGTCCGGAGTATTGTTCTAGCAAATCGGTCATTACTGGGTTCAGGCTAGAATTTCCAGCGATGTACCAAATCAAAATGTGAGTATCAATGAGCAGGTTCATAGATTATTGGTAATCGGCAAATTCTTCCAGGAGGGCATCAAAATCATCAGCGATCATGACTTTACCTTTGAGAATACCGAAACCATTGCGTTTTGGGGTTACGGGGCGATTTCTAATCTGGGAGACTGCTTCAACACGGCGAGAAGTTAGATATTCAACATAGTGCAATGCCTCGATTTGGAGCGCTTCGGGGAGCTGCAAGAGGAGTGAATTAATACTCGCGATCGCGTTGGTTTGCGACATGCTGCTTACCTCCTTGTCTATTGATTTTATTTTAGCCTAGATTCGGTTGGGGGTAGCCATTGGTCGGTCTGAATCCTAGCGTATAGAATCTGTCTGCACCAAGAAAGCTACCCATTCTTGTCCCAAAACTTATCACTCAAGAAGGCATCAATTTCATTAATAAACAGCCACTGATCTGGCAACTGAGCTTGAGGATATTCCTCTCTTATGTCTGAAAGTGCCGTTTCCCAAGCTACCGAAAAAATCTCAATCCAATAGCTTCGCAGGCTGGGTGATTGTTCGAGGAGATCGCTTAACGGTCTGCGTTGCTCGCGAATGGTCAATTCCCAACCTCGATAGTCGTCAGGCAAATCAACATAAAGACGCTTGATAAGATGGTTCAGCAATACAATTAGTCGATTTTTTAGCTCCCGTCGATCACGCCCTGCCAACCCTTCTATTTCCTCCACCAGACTATTAATATCAATATCGTCAAACCGTCGCTGCTTGAGTTTGATTGCAGTGTCGTCTAACCATGCGACGAGATCGTTGGCATACAACGTTTTCTGGATTTGGATTTGTGTCACGCCAATTGCTCCTAATAAGGTGCTGAGCTTATTTTAAAGCATCAAATTCTCAAACACGCCAGCAGCACCCATCCCGCCACCTACGCACATTGTGACCAGACCATAGCGGATGCCGCGCCGCTGCATTTCGTGAAGTAACGTCGCGGTCAGTTTTGCTCCACTACAGCCCAAGGGATGACCCAAGGCGATCGCCCCTCCATTCACATTCACAATGTCTTCATTCAGACCCAGCTTGCGAATGACAGCGAGAGATTGCGCTGCAAAGGCTTCGTTGAGTTCAATGAGGCCAATGTCGTTAAGGGTTAGCCCTACCTGCGCCAACACCTTAGGAATTGCGGTAACAGGGCCAATTCCCATGAGTTCTGGCGCAACGCCTGTGACCGTATAGCCCAGCAAGCGACCCATCGGCTGTAGATTTAGTTCACGAACTTTGCGATCGCTCATCACAACTGCCGCCGCTGCCCCGTCAGACATTTGGGAAGAATTGCCAGCCGTCACGCTACCGCCTAAGCGAAAGACGGGCGGTAGTTTCGCCAACGCTTCGAGACTGGTATCAGCGCGTGGCCCTTCATCCATTCGGACCTCGGTTTTAGCAGCTTGAGTTTTGCCGTCTGTGTAAAGCGTTTCACGCACCGTGAGTGGAATAATCTCACGATCAAAGCGTCCTGCTTGGATAGCGGATAGGGCGCGTTGATGCGATCGCAGTGCAAAGGCATCCTGAACTTCACGGGAAATATGATACTCCCGCGCCACGTTTTCTGCCGTCAGACCCATGCTGAGATAGACCTGGGGTGATTCGGCTAAAAGATCTGGGTTGGGCAGTAAAACATGTCCTCCCATCGGAATCAAGCTCATAGATTCCGCGCCACCTGCCACAATTAGGTCAGCATGACCCGCCAAAATTGCTTGGGTTGCCATGGCGATCGTCTGTAGCCCAGAGGAACAGAAGCGATTGACCGTACAGCCAGGAACAGAATCTGGTAAGCCTGCTCGTTGTGCAATCACGCGCCCTAGATTGAATCCCTGCTCTGCTTCAGGAAACGAACAGCCAAAGATGAGGTCATCAATGTGAGATGGGTCTAGGCCAGGGACAAGGGCGATCGCCCCTTTCACAACTGCTGCTCCCATATCATCGGGTCGCATATTGTGCAGCGTTCCTCGTAGCGCTTTACCAATCGCAGTACGAACGCTGCTGACAATATAGGCATCTTGCGATCTCATAGATTACCTCTCTAATTCCGCAGGGGTTTCTTGGTTTTAAGCATGTGAGCAACCCGTTCTTGAGTTTTGGGTAAACCCAAGAGGGGGATAAAGTTCTCGCGTTCTAGCATTAGCAAGTAGTCTTCATGGACTAGCGCTGGAGCCGTGAGATCTCCGCCTGTCATGACATAAGCCAAGCGATTTGCAAGGTAGCGATCGTGTTCACTGGCGTATCCGCTTTGCTCAAACGTATAGGCACCCAGATCTAGCAGGGCACGACCAGGACGACCCAAAACGTAGATGGCATTCATCTGTGGGGGCGGAACGTAGCCCGTGGCAGCAAGATGCAGCACGGTGGATTTGGCAACAGAGAGACGGCGATCGCCATTCATCAAAATCTGCGCTGTGGGCGGTAGAAACCCTAGAGCCTTCCCTTCCTCGGCACTGCTCGATACCTTTGCCGTCGCAATGGTTTCAAAAGCCGCTTTGAGGAACGGCTGCACATGACTCGGTGTTTCAGACGCAGCCCGTTTTGCCACCCGTGCCACCATCCGCATAATGCCGCCTGCACCAGGAATTAAACCCACAGAAAGTTCCACGAGGCCAATATAGGTTTCAGCCGCCGCAACCACATTAGGGCAAGCCATCACCAGCTCACAGCCACCGCCCAAAGCCCGTCCCTGCACGGCAGCCACAATGGGTTTAGGGAAGTAGTAAATGCGTTGGAGCAGCGTTTGAAACGTCACAATCAGATCCGCAATGCCATCCAGACTTCCAGACTGCGCCATCATTCCCATCTCAGCCAGGTTAGCGCCCCCTGAGAAATGAGCGCTGCCGTTGCCGATTACCAACCCTTTCAAGTCATTGGTTTCGAGAAGATCTAGCACTTCAGATAAGCCCTTCACTACCTTCAGGCTAAGGGTATTTCCCTTCGAGCGGAACTCATAAAGACCCACGCCATCGCCAATATCTAACAGCGCCGCTTCAGAATTTTGCCAGAGGGTGCGGGCTGGGTCAGCTTTGATTGCGCCTAAGTCAAAATCAGCATTCGGTGAAGATTTTTTGAGCGGACAAGGTGATCTAAATACTGCCCCCTCAATGCTCTCTATCTCCTCTACCCAAGCCGGAACAGCTACCCCCGCTGTTTTTATATCTGTTAATACTCGTTCAAACCCCAATACATCCCAGGTTTCAAACAGCCCTAGCTCCCACCCAAAGCCCCAACGCATCGCGCGATCAAGATCGGAAGGCGTATCGGCAATTTCTGGAATGCGGTTGGCGCTATAGCTGAGGGTATCTAGGATGAATTCTCGGAACAATGTTCCAGCGCGTCCGGTGTCGGCGTAGAGGGCACGGAGGCGATCGCCCAAGTCCGGCATCCGAGCGATCGCGTCCAGCCCTGGTAAATCCATCTGCTGGGGTTGCTCATAGGCCAAGGTAGTAGGGTTCAGCGACAGAATTTGAGCGCCCTGCTTTTTGTAAAACCCTTGCCTTGTCTTTGCCCCTAACGTTCCGGTTGTTACCAGTTTTCGCAGCAGTTCTGGCACCCTAAACACCTCTCGGCGTTCATCATCTGGGATGACTGGGTAGAG
>JAGVDA010000087.1 GCA_020058975.1 Thermosynechococcus sp. WC_1
CGCTATTGATGGTGGGCGGCATCTTAAGTCTTAGCAGTTTGCCAGCCCCATCTCAGGTCAATTCACCCAATCCTTTCGGGAGTGGTGCGACCTCAGAAGGCTCTACGGATATTTACTTTATCAACCGCGCTAAAAACTTGGCGCGACAGGCTGCCATTACCGCTAATGGTGGGCTAGAGCGCTATCGTCCCGATCCGGTGATGTTTGGCCCTGCCGTCCAAACCCAGTACACCCGCAACGGCGACGGCAGTATTACCTTTTCCTTTGGAGGAGGCGCTCCAGGTCTGATAACCCCTAGCCTTGAAACCGTTGCGACTGTCTCAACAAGTGGCTCGGTCAAACTAGACTACAACGGTCCTCTTCGCAATATTGGCGCTGGCTCCTTACCCATTACCAATCAGGCGCTACCCATCCAACGTCCTACTGCTTCTCCCAGTTTTTCCCCAGCATTGCCCAAATTCCCTGCTTCAAATTCAGCCGCTATTACGCCTACGATGGTGCCAGGTGCGGGAAATGGCTCTGCACCTAGCGATCGCCCTCTCATTGGCTGGGTCGATGAAGATGCCTTTTTCTCAAAGGCACGAAACCTTGCACGACAGGCTGCCATTAAAGCCAATGGTGGGCTATCTCGCTATCGCCCAGAACCCTCTATGTTTGGCCCTTCTGCCCAAACTCCAGCCGTCAAAAATACCAATGGCAGCATTACGTTTTCCTTTAAGGGCGGCGCACCAGGCACTCCTACTTTGACGACAGAATCAGTTGTTACGGTGAATCCAACGGGTAACGTCAACCTTGAATACAACGGCCTCGTTCGCTAGTTAAAAACGTCCAATTTTTAGAAAACTTTCATGTATGTAAGGGCGAGTTTAGCTGATACTGCTTTGGGGAATCCTAGGTTTATCGGCAAAACCCGCACCTTATGTTGTAAATTGCCAATCGATATTATCAACTTAGAAATTATGCAGTGGGCGGCTCAAACCATCGTCCGTCAGCCTTAATCAGGTCGATAAGCTGTGCAACGCCCTGATCTTCTGGCACCTTTTTGACCTCATCTCGACCGCGATATAGCGAGATATATCCAGGCTGTTTACCCACATAGCCGTAGTCTGCATCCGCCATTTCCCCAGGTCCGTTGACAATACAGCCCATCACGGCAATATCTAGCCCTGTCAGGTGATTGGTCGCATCTCGAACCTTATGAAGTACGTCTTCAAGGCTAAATAGCGTGCGCCCACAGGAAGGACAGGCCACATACTCCACCATCGTTTTACGAAGGCCAAGGGACTGCAAGATACTGTAGCAGACCGGAATTTCTTTCTCTGGTGCTTCGGTTAAAGAAACCCGAATCGTGTCGCCAATCCCTTCAGCTAAAAGGGTTGCAATGCCAGCCGTAGATTTAATGCGACCGTACTCGCCATCGCCCGCTTCGGTGACGCCAAGGTGAAGGGGGTAATCCATGCCCAAATCATCCATACGTTTTGCCATGAGGCGATAGGCCGCTAGCATAACGGGCACCCGTGATGCCTTCATCGACACCACAAGATTGTAAAAATTGAGAGATTCACAGATTTTGAGAAACTCTAAAGCAGATTCCACCATGCCTTCGGGCGTGTCACCGTAGGTAAACAGCATCCGTTCCGCTAGAGAACCGTGATTGACCCCAATGCGCATGGCTTTGTTTTGATCGCGCAGAGACACCACTAGCGGCTCCAATGCCTCGCGAATTTTGTCGCCAATTTCAGCAAATTCTTCGGGCGTGTACTCTGTGCGATCGGCTTTAGGCTTCTCAAACACGTATAGCCCAGGATTTATGCGCACCTTATCAACGTGCTTTGCCACTTCTAGGGCAATCTTCATGCCGTTGTGATGAACATCTGCTACCAAAGGCACAGGCTGATAGGTTAGGGCAAGCTTTTGCTTAATGTCGGCTAGAGCCTTCGCATGAGACATGCTGGGCACCGTGACCCGCACAATTTCGCAGCCAATTTCGTGCAGACGACGAATACCCGCAACGGAACCCTCAATGTCTAGGGTATCTTCATTGATCATCGACTGCACAACGACAGGATGTCCGCCCCCAATGGTAATGTCGCCCACGCTAACGGGACGGGTTTTACGGCGAGGAATGGTGGTGTCGGTAATAGACCAGAGGTCTGCTTGAGTCGTTGCGGCGGCAGGGTTAGATAAGGTTTGCATAGAGATATTGAGCGACTGAGGGCAATGAAAAAACTACACTGAAATAAGTTAAAGCATGGAAACTAGGCTTTGCCTATGCATACCTATCATTAACGTTCTAAAAGAAGGCTCAATAGATGGTGGCTAACTCACCTACGGCTGCTCTTTCATGATCTTAAAATTCTGCGGTCCCGTATAGCCAGAGACTTTAGCCAGCTCGGTGAGGGGCTGATCGCCAGAAAAATACTTGCCGTTAATTTCCCAGGTGGGATATCCCACTTTTTTCTTGTCTCCAAATTCTTTGGCTGCATTTTCGAGACCTGCCTGACACGCTGCGACCTGCGGTCTTTTACCTCCTGCATCACATTCCAATGCGGGTAGCTCGGCCAGTGCCTGTACGCCAAACGCCTTCTTTTGGTCGGCGCAGTGAGGGCACCAATAGACGCTATACATTCTTGCATCAATGGCTTTGAGATGTTTTGCCAGCGCTATTTCAGCCGCGCCTGACTGTTCTTCGACGGTATAAAAAACTTTGCCAGCGGCATCTGTAATGCTGTAGGCTCCTGCTGCTGCTGGCGCATTGACTTGAGCATAGATACTGAGAGTGCCGACTAACGTCACAATGACTGCAATTAGCCCTGCAAACAGAATCTGCCCAATATCTTTCCAGGCTTTTCCAATAATAGTGAGGACAAACATTGCTGTGGCGAATGATGCAGAAGCAATGCAGTATAGACAAACTGCATTAGCCCCGTGGGGAATGACGAATTCAGTCACCATGATGTACATCAGGTAACCGCTGAAGCTCATCATGGCTGTCGCGCCTAGAAACAAGAGCAGCCAGGTTTTTTCTTCAA
>JAGVDA010000004.1 GCA_020058975.1 Thermosynechococcus sp. WC_1
GACCTGACTAGGGCTAACCTGACAAAGGCAGACCTGACTAGGGCTAACCTGACAAAGGCAGACCTGACTAGGGCTAACCTGACAAAGGCAGACCTGACTGGGGCTAACCTGCAAGGGGCTAACCTGACTAGGGCTAACCTGAAAGGGGCTAACCTGGCTTGGGCAGACCTGACAAAGGCAGACCTGACTGGGGCTAATCTGAAAGGGGCTAACCTGACTGAAGCAGACCTGACAAAGGCAGACCTGACTGGAGCAGACCTGACTGGGGCAGACCTGACTGGGGCAGACCTGACTGAAGCAGACCTGACTGAAGCAGACCTAACTGAGGGCAGACCTGACTGGGGCAGACCTGACTGAAGCAGACCTGACTGAAGCAGACCTAACTGAGGGCAAACTACCTTCGGCAAGGACTTTGCTAGATCATCTAGCAGCCCATGCACAATCCGCTGATTTCAATCAGTCAAGTTGGTGCGGGACTACTTGCTGTCTCGCTGGAGCGGCGGGTTCTCTGATCAATAATCAGTCCGCCGGCGTGGCGCTCATTATGCTGGTGCTACCAGAGTTTAAGGTCCAGGTGTTGTATCAAGCAGTACCTGAAATTGCGATCTCTGAATTAGAAAGAGTCGCAGCCCTCAGCTAACCCACATAGGTTCACCCATTAGGTGCCGCCGTTCGACTCGGCGGGTGGGCATTCCGGTTCGCCGGATTTATTCACACAAAAGAAAAGTTATGCATTCAAGAAAAGAACTGAATCGCATGAAAGCTGCTACCCAGGAAGATATTGCCTACTGGAAGAAGCAACCGACGAACGACCATACGAAACGGAAGCTAAGCCAATGCGAATGGTTCTTAGCTCACCTAACGGACGATTATCCAGAGAAGGCCACCACCTAGATTAGTTCACCCCCTTGGGGGCCCAGGTGCAACTCCTGGGTTAGGCATTCCCGAAAGGGATTTGTTCACACAGCGGAGGTTTTTATGACAAAAAAAAGATTACTAGAGGTTTTGGCCTCATTGCCTGACGATGCAGAAGTTTCTTTTGCATGGAGATCAATTAAAAGAGTGTGTTTTGACGAACAGTCAAAAACAATCATTCTAAGCTCAACAGAGGTATCGGATCAGGCTGCGGGAGCTTCCCTATTGGGGAGCTGTCCAACCCTATTCAATAAAGGCAAAATCATTTATCAAAAAGCGATCGCCTAGTGGCGGTAGAGGGGTTCAAATCCCCTCGTCGTTATCCCGGTTCGCCGGATTTATTCAACAAAGGAAAAACCATGAAACGACAAATCTTCGGATCAGTAGTCGAATTTGATCGACTACTTGGTTTCGTATTTGGCTTTGATTTCACCGGATGGCGTCTGGTCATTCGATGTACGGTAAGCGGATGTTCAGGGTTAAACCTGACATTCAAAACAGACCGTCAGCCAAGGTCTTACGCTTCACTGACTCAGCTTTGGCTGGGATCACACTATCTATCAATTTGGAGATAAAAAATGTCTGATTGGTGCCGATGCGATGTCGAGCCACGAGGCGATAGAGGACTTGAAGGGTATCAAAAGGACTTGTCCTACAGATATCAAATTATTCAGCCAGGGTTTGAGAAAGCCTACTACAGAGTATGGCCTAACGCAGACGACCCTGACTACTATGAATGCTGTAGTCCACGAGCCTTTCACTTATACTTCACAGTGATCGCAGTCCTTTAGGCTGCCAGTAGGGGTCGCGCCCCTACATCGCTTTTCCGCAATAACGCGGATTTATTCAAAGGAAACATCAATGATTTACACAAACTCTTCTCTAGAGGCAACCCTAAAGAACATTTTGTCAACAGCAGTTGTCGTCAAGAATGATAACAACTGGGAATTAATTAATCTCCCTCAAATGAGACGCTCAGTCTACGAGAGTTTCAAAACAATTCTCGAAGCAGTTGGGGGCTCATGGGATGGGAAAAAACACATTTTTTGGAGAGATCCGACAGCGGCTCTCCAAGAAATAGTGACGGTAGGCAAAACGCCCAAATTAAATCCTTTTAGTCTCTTTGAGACACCCCCCTCAGAGATTGACGATCTGTTTTTGTTGCTCAATCTGCCGACGGCGGATTCAACAATCACTGGGCGCTTTTTGGAGCCAAATGCAGGGCGAGGGGCAATCGCTCGGAAGATCCGAGAACGGTTCCCCAATGCAATCATCGACTGCTACGAGATCGACCCAATTAATCGGGAGGTTCTTGAGTCGCAAGGGTTCAATGTCCTGGGGGATGACTTCCTATCGGCGGAAGTTCCACAAAAATATCATTTTGTGGTCATGAATCCGCCCTTTGAGAGGGATTCTTATGTTGATCACATCCAGAAGGCATACGGTCTCCTGGAGCCAGGAGGAAGGTTAGGAGGGATCGCCCCTCATGGTCTAACCATCGGGAGGACAAAAGCAGTGAGATCGCTTCGCAACCTGATCGCCGAACGTGGTCATTGCGAGGACATTGGCCGTCCATTTGAGTTTACGAAGGCTCATTGCGTGGCTTTCACTATTGACCACTACAGCGAGGATGAAATTGTTCGCGTGTGGTCAAGAACAAATGGATATGCATCCTGGCATGTCTACTATGCCTTAATGCACTTGTACGATGAGCCAAGATGGCATGACGCGATGGAGAAAGGCGAAACCAATAGAGAGAACATCGGGAATCTAGCCGACTCTCTCATTTTCAAGTCCAACAAGGAATGTTGTTTACTTTACTGGGACGAAACGGTTCGTAGCCAGTGTATCGACCTCTTTCTGGCTGAAATCGCGCCTGACGAACCAGTCAGGACTCAGAAGGAGGTATATCAAGAGGCTTAATTGAGCTTCTTTGATCCAGCCTAGATAAGTTCACCGCTCCGGCGGTGCCCAGGTGCAACTCCTGGGCTAGGTATTCCCGAAAGGGTATTACAAACGAAAAGGAGAAATGATACGCCAACTGGCGTTCAGGAAGGTTGGGAATAGCGATCGCAGACTAAAGGACTGCCAGTAGGGGTCATGCCCCTACATCGCCCTTGACAATCGTGATTGCATCACATATAATGATTGTCATAGCCACAAAGACGAACAACACTACAAAGTTTGTCAGGCCAATTAAAACATTAGGTAACTAAAAATGAAACATCCAATTGCATTAGCTGCAAAGGCAGCATACGTGGAGTTGACCACAGTTGAAGCTAAAAGCTTCTTCAAGTCAACAGCGGTAGAGCATTCTCTACTCACAATGTTTTACTTTCTAGAAGCCGTCTACTGGACGGTTGAAGCGGGCCGCATCACGCGGAGCTTCGTGGATAGCTTCTCCACTCCCAAGTCAAGCCAAGAGACCATTGCGGGGCTGCTGTGTCCCGCTAAGGAGGAACCACCCATCACTACAGAGGCGGTTGTCAGTAACCAGCAGAAGCTGGAGCAGCAAATTCTTACAAACATCAAAGGTATTTACGACAATGTTCAAAAAATTTCTGAAGTCAGTATGGAAGAAAGCCAAATCAGTGGCGAAGAAAGCCTGGAACCTATTTCAGAGCTTATTCCAAGTGAAGCTGACGATCATCAAAAGACCGAAAAAGCTGTACCTACCCGTAATCCGAAGCCTCGCGCTTCCAGCGGTGATAGAGTCCAAGCAAAAGCTAAGACTACTTCGAGTAGAGTGCCGCGAAAGAGCGGTGCAATACCACAAGAATGATACGAAAGCCAAGTTGATGATGAAGCTGGCAACAGCATGATCGAGTTGAGTGGAGTCTAGGAGGCTCCTGGGCTGCGAAAAGTCGAAAGACCTACCCGTATGGACGTAGTAACAAAGCACTTATACCCATTCAAGGACAAGATCATGCTTCAGTTAATCTCGTTTTTTGTAGATCGCCTCGCAACGGCTATCGTTAAAAAGTTTAAGTCTTTTATCGGTAGTTTCAAGGTCGAGGTTACGGTCACTACCGCAGTCTAAAGGAAGAATGGGGGTTCGAGTCCCCCCTGCTGGTATTCCTCGAAAGAGGATTTATTCAAAAGTAGGAGGATTTATGGTTAGACAAACATTGACTGATTCAATTGAAGCCCTTATGGAGGAAGATTTTAACTGCATCTCTGGATTTAAAAACGATTTGTATTTAGATCCAGAAAGGGAAAAAGTCTACACGCATGTTGGGAAGAATTCAATGCCGATGGAGGCATTCCACAATATTGACACATTCATCATTAGCATTCACCCTAAAGCAATTCCCACATCCGTTTATAACGCGGTTAAAGCGATTGAGAATGGTCTTGACTCGCTAATTGACGAGTTCCGTGGAACAGAATGGAACGGCAATGACCATATTGGACAATGGACGGAAGATGCGGGGGGTATCCTTGAGTGCCTAGCCCAAATACAGCATAAAATTGCTTACTATTGGGATCCTAGCGATTGGTTTGAATCAGTCTCTGATTCTGATATCCAAAGTCTTATTGACGAAGGACGTACAGCCGAGCAAATTGTTGACACACTTGGGTGCGGCAATGATACTGACGGCATGGTAGATCGTACCGATGCTATCAGTTGGATGACAAACCACATTGAATGGCTCAAGGAACAAGATTTATAGTCCACAAAGGAATCACCGCCGTTCGACTCGGCGGGTGGGCATTCCGGTTCGCCGGATTTATTCAACAAAACAGAGAAACAACAATGATAAAAACACTTCGTCCAATTCCTAGCACTATCCCAGGAAATCAACAAGACAAAGAGCTAATTGCATTGGACTTCGGGTTGCCGAAGGACTTTTATAATGCTTTCCCAGATGACGAGGGGGAAAAAATACTCGCTCCTTGGCTTTTCGCTAGGAATGAGATGTCCAGAGAGATTGAAAAATATAAATCCTGGGAAGACCCAGGAATACTAGCAATCATCTCAAATGGCAAAGACTTGGGGAATGTCCCAATGTCTAGGTGGATGAGACGGTTCTTGATCTATCGAGCGTCAAGGAAGCGTCTCATACAGCCATACATCACGATCGCCTAGCGACCTTCGGGTCAGGCCATAGGCAGGGTGCAATCCCCTGCGATCGTATTCCCAGCAATGGGATTTATTCAACAACAGGAGAATTTATGTTTTACGGGAAACAGTACAGCGGCTCTGGCAGCTTCCTTTCTGCTCAAAGGATAGCAGAAGGCTGGGCGAAGGATGGATGTTTATCAATCGTCGCCAGAACAGACGAGGGGCTATACAAAGCATCACAATGGGAGCCTGCAAAATTCATTCAGGCTTTTAGGAAAGATGAAGATGCCATTGACGAAATAAGATCTAGAAACCATGAATATGGTTTTGGAGAGCCAGAAGAGCTTCTAAACATTCATGGGCTTGAAGTCTACTTAGCTCCTAATGCGTGGCTAGATGGAGCAAGGATATGCCAAGGCAATCCAAACTGCTACGAATCGGAAAAGTTCGCTACGGACGTAGAGGCCATTCAAGACTATTTTGGAGTGGCCTAACCCACATCGGTTCACCCCTTGGTGCCGCCGTTCGACTCGGCGGGTGGGCATTCCGGTTCGCCGGATTTATTCAAGACAAAGGAGAATTTCGATGAAAGAACCACTAAAAATAAACATCCCCTCTCTATCAATTGCAGAATTAAGCAGAGCCTTTCTAGGCGCGCAAATAGCGGCTAGAAATTTCTCTGAGGCACGGGGCACGCTCATAGAAAACATGCAGCGCCACATAGAAAATGAGAGGTGGCGGAACGATCCGCTTGAGATCAAAAAGCGATTCCTTGACCCAGTTCCAGATTTTGTCGCTGCGAACCTGCGGGCGATCATCGACAAATGATCGCCATCCTCGCTACAGGATCTCACGGCGAAAGCTACTCGGCTTACGTCGAAACTCGCGACATCCACGTCGCACGCCGTGAGGGAAGACGACTGGAACGCCTGGGCTACAGCCACATCTCAGTGGTGATGTGCCCAGCAACAGCAAGGATCGAAGACTATGTTTTTGCAAGCACGTTGCAAGTATCGTGATTGCGTAGTATAGCAAGAAAATAGCTTAGGAGATTATCATGAATGATCAATACAACGAAGCATTGTCCCGCGAAGAAGAGCAGCGCATTGCCTACTGGGAATGTGTTGAGGAAGATCGTGAGGAAGATCGTGAGGAAGAAAACAATGACGATGCTCAACTGACGGCTAGTCAGCTTCAGTGGATCTACGATCATTGTTAGCGATCGCCTAGTGGCGGTAGAGGGGTTCAAATCCCCTCGTCGTTATTCCGGTTCGCCGGATTTATTCAACAAAGGACAGATTATGCGCAATTCGATGCATGAACTACCCCTTGCTACTTCGTTGAGCAAGGGGATTTCCCGTTCAGGTTTTGTTAAAAAAGCTTAACAAAGATATTTTTGCAATCATGTTGCATTTATCGTGATTGCAGGGTATAATAAGGCATGGGTAAAAGGAGGGAATTATGGCAACTGAAGTGCTTCAAGAAAACTCAGTTTTCAAACTTGAGAAGCGTGCTCAAAACGAGTACGTCATCGTGGGAAAGCAAGATAACCGTATTCGTGAAATGGGTAATACAAAGTCGCATGTGTTGAGCCTGTGGGAGATTGCCTACATGGTTGACGAGGACGACTAACCGATAAGGGGCCATGAGGCAACGCGGGTTAGACCCCGCGCTAACGGGGCACCTCAATATCATAACAAAAAGCCCCAGACCGTAATTGGTCTGGGGCTTTTTGGCGTCTGTCTCTAAGCCACTTTCTTCGCCATGGCCACAACATTCTTCGCCCAGGCGGTGTAGTGTTCCTTGGCTTTCTCTGGGCCTGCCTTTTGGTGAACCATAGAGAGACTTCGCCCGAACTCACGCGCCTCGTTTTGGGAGACCGCATGATGCGACATGATCGATCGCTCGAAGCCTTGGCTATTGATTGCGGAACTGCCCATGGATATTGCGCCCATGACAGCGCTGGAATGGCATTTCTCTCCGACTGAAATGGCTCCTTTTCCGCATTTGATATCAAGTCGCGCTAGGAGGGCATCTGCCTTTTCTTGAGAATCATATCCATACCTACGCTTGCGTCGGCTGGCTGCGATTCCGTATCCAACGTTCAGCGCCGTCCCCGCAGCAAGGTTAGCCGCAGTCAGTGCTCCCAGGCCAATTAATGCTCTCTTGAGAATCTTCTTGCCTGTACCTGATTTTTTGCGCCTTGGAGCAGCAGAGCCAGCTTCAGGGGGAAGCTTGTCTTGAACTTCATCGCCCTCTTTAATCTCAGATGGGTGATCGAACAAATAATAATCGCCACCACGTTTAACAAGGATTTTATTAGGCCCCGTCGGACCAGGATCTCCTGCCCCACCACTGCCCTTACTACACTTTGCCCCATCAGGAATACCGCTATTCCCACATTTCTTGTCTAAGCGCGCCAGAAGTGCATCGGCTTTACTCTTCAACTTCATCTCATCGTCCTCGCATTGTTTGCAACAGCTATCCAATCGTTTCAAGAACTGCTCCATCTCAATGGAGTCCCCCCGCTTAAACTTGCCCGTCGCCTGGGCAGACTCCCACGCCTTCTGCACTTTGAGATAATCCTCAGTACTGCCCCCAGTGTCAGGATGGGATTCTTTGGCTTTCTTGCGAAATGCGGCCTTAATCTCTGCCCCAGAAGCATTTGGAGAAACGCCTAAGGTTTTATGCCAGTTCTTGTCAACTGTCTTTTCATTGGCGCGGCTCTCGGCATGCTCTTGAGCATACTCACGATAATATTGCTCTGCTGCTGTTTGGCCTTCACGCCTGTACTTTTGCTGAACGGTCTTTCGAACCCGTCTAGCCTCTTCAGCGCTCACACCAAAGTCTTTTTTGATATATTTCTCAGCCATTCTGTTGGCAGCGACCTGTTGAATTGCTCCAATAGCAGCATAAGTTCCAACGGCAAGGGATAAATTGAGCAAAAATGCCTTTTTAGGGTTCTTCTGCCGCCAGCGCTCAGCTTTTAGCTCCGCAGCTTTCTGATTGCGTTCCGGTGTTCCTTTTTGAACCCCTTCCCCTTTATGGCACTTTGCCCCATCAGGAATGCCACTGCCACCACATTTCTTGTCCAAGCGCTCCAGAATGGCATCTGCCTTTTCTTTGATAGGGACACAGTTTGGGACCATCTTCCCGCCCTTAAGCTTCGACCCAATCTGCTCATAGCCTTCCCAGCACGGATCCTCCGCGTCAAAAAATTGAGGGCGAATCTTGGACTTCTGCGTTGACTCTTCAGGCGATTTCCCCGAAGCCCTGGTTCTCACCCAGTCCCCGCGCCGTGCAGCCTTTGCATCAGCGCCTTTCAGTGCCTTGACCGCAGTGATAGCGCCATAGCTTTCTTTGCGGCGATCGCTACCCTTCGACCGCGCTTCCTCAGACGACTCAGCGTTGACGACCACTGGGGTGGTACGGTTTTTGTACCAGATGCCATAGGGGACAGCGTCAACCTTCTCAAAGGCATCCCCCTTGGGCACAATCCGCTTATACTCAATCTGATTCCCCATCTTGAATGTGTAGTAACGAGAAATCCCTGGTGTAACCATGCCCTTAAAGACGCCCGTGGGGATGCCTTCTGGCGTGAGGGAGACGGACATAACACTGACTGGCCTGTTGTTGAACAAGGGCGATAGGATGCGTTCAGCACGCTCCTTGGGGTCGATCATGGCATCAATCTTAATTGTTTCTTTCATCTTTGCCCAAACTTCCTCATTAGTAACGGCCTTCGCCCTATCCCAACCGCGTCCGGCTGTTGTCCTTACCAGCCCAGCAACGATCGCTTTATTCAGCTTGCTGATATCTTTCCCTTGCAAGGATTCCGGCAGATCATTGGTAATAGCACGAGCAAATGACTCGCAGTTGCTCTCAAAGCCATTCCACTTAAAATTGCGTCCATTTAATTCATTGGCTAACTTGTGCAACTGCTCAGTTGTGGGCACAGTGCCTGCTTTGTCAGACCGAGAAGCTTTTCTAAAACTATAGTCAGGATTATAGGAGTCGAAAGATTCTTTTTTTAACCAACTGCCTAAGTCCCTACCCCCTTCATTGTGGGCGGTCGCGTGAATAACCATGTGCTTGCCATTCTCTTTCCCTAGATAGACCGAATAATGAGCACGGTGTCCTCCCAGCATTTCAAAGGTCGTATAGATCAAGTCCCCTGGCTTAAAGGTGTCATACAGCCCCTCAGGGGGGTCTTTGGGGCACACAGCTTCAGGCGGCAAGCTAGAGCCTTTAATTTGACGTTGGAAGTCATAGATTCCACCCAGTAGTCCGCCCGCAACAGCAAGACCGCCAGCGGTCAATAGGTGGCGGGTTAGGTTAGCATTGCTGGTGACTTTCGGGCGCGCAACAGGGGTTTTGCTGCACTTCTGATTTTCTGCAATGAATGACTTCCCGCAGGCTTTATCGGCTTTCTGAAGCATAGTAGGGAAAATCGCCACAATGCTCCAACAATATCAGTTTTAGCGGCTGGGCGCTAGACGGGAGCTTGCCCAAACAAAAATATTCTGCAATCATGTTGCATTTATCGTGATTGCAGGGTATAATAAGGTATGGGCGAAAGCAAAGCGCCTTGAGGATCTGTAACGAAAGAGGATTTATTATGTTTGCTAATCTCGATAGTTTTTATTCCGTTCAGCTTTGTTCAGGGCATGATTCACTTATCTTCTTGACCCGAGATGAAGCCACTAAAGCGGCTTCGGAGTGGGACAAAGAGGTGGAACGGTCGTTAGAAAAAGGAGAAAATAATTATGCTCAATCCGTCATTGACTGTGATGGAGTGTACTACTCCATTAACCCAGTCTACTTGAGCGGGCCAATCTACTATCACGAAGTAGGCAAAGCACCCCAAGCGAGGTGGAACGATCACCCTAGCGCTCATAAAATCAAATGGGGAAATCCTGCCATCCAGAGAGTAGAAAAAGCACGATCAAATTGACCAAAAAGCCCGTCAGCGTTTTATGTTGACGGGCTTTTTTGGTGCGGATTAAGGCGTCTTCTCGCTGATGGCGGTACGCGTTTACAACCCTTGCTATGCAATGGTTTCAGTGGAATAACCTTCCCTCAGGTACGCGTTGCCAAAACGGGAGAAAGGGAAGAACGTGCAATCACGTTTGACTTTGATGAAGTCAAACACCGGAATTCCGGTGTTTTAAGCATTGCAAGGCTTTCAGCCCTTTTCCTCACATTAAACACCAAAAAGCCCGTCAGCGTTTTATGCTGACGGGCTTTTTGGTGTGCGGATTGTTTACTTAGAGTCTATGGCTCTCTTTGCGAGAGCATACTCTGCCTCTACCTCATCATCCGAGGCGGATGGATCATAGTATGAGACATGAAATCGATAATTCCATGGCCCAACAATATGCGTGGCCTCATCAGGCGTTCCGTAACGCAACTGCATCTCCGTCCGAGATCCCTCCTCAGAATAGCTTCGAGTCCAAATTTCTCCACCGTTGTTCAATAGAAATTTCATTTGTTTCTCTTTAACTCTATATATCTATTATACCCTGCAATCACGATAAATGCAACATGATTGCAAAAGTATTTTTGTTCAAGCAAGTTGCCATCTAGTGTCAATCCGCACAAAAAAGCCCGTCAGCGTTTTATGCTGACGGGCTTTTTTGTGTGCCTAAACCTCGGTCTCTTCTGCTTTGAGTGTCGCCAGCCTTGCCTCTAGCTCTGCCCGTTCGCCGACAGGCGTTATTCCCTTAACCTCAGAAACAGGTTTTATCCCATCAATCTCATTTTTGCGCGCCTTGAGCAATGGGTCGATGGCATCAACCAGAGCCAATAAGTCCATCGCGCTCAGTCCAAAGGTGAACTCTACTTTATAGCGATCGCCATCGTCCATTTTGAACAACTCATACTTGCAAACAGACTCCGGCAATTCAGGGATAAGGGACTTGATTGCATAGGCGGTGCTCGCTTGGTTAATTGGGTCTGAGAACCGTCCTAAAAACCGACTTTGCCATTTCTTGTATTCTTTGTTAGTCGGCAAGCTCACCATCTCTTGCTGGATCCGATCTTGCTCGTCTAGTAGGTGGGCGGATTCTCCCTTAGTCTTAATTTCTTCCCTGTTTGCAGCCAGTTTGGCGACTAAAGCGAGACGCTTATTCTTGGATGGGTCGTCAGGTGCAACATCACTCCCAAACACCTTGATTAGCGGAAATAAGGTCATTTCATTGACCTTATCAATCATATATTCTTCGCCTTCAATTCTGACCTTGATCGGGGCCATAAATATACTCCTCTTTTTTGCCTTTATAAGTGAACCGCATCCACAATTGCCATGGGTGCCACCAACAAACCGTTAAGGTTGCCGGACGAGATTGCCTCTCCTCAGTCCCGTACCAAGGGCCATATTCGATGTGTGAGCCGCGAAAAAGAAGAGACAATCCTTTCCTCAGTTTAAGCATCTTCCACATCTCCTATTCCATACAATTGAGCATATAGCATTGGATCATTTTCTTCGGCATTATCAATAAATTTTTGAAGCAATTTCCCTTTATACTCCTCAAATCGTTCTTTGGGATCGCGCTTATGCTCATAAATTTGCTCCAGGTACGCCTGTAATGTCTCTCTGTCGTAACGACCCATCATCGCCATGGCGTTACCGCTATTATTGTCGACTAATGACAGTCGCGCCAATAGATCAGCGATCGCATTCCCGCTTGATGGGATAGCGATGTTCGCTGGGTCTTCCTCAACACCATCATCAATCTTTGGCGTTGGAGCCTCAACGTACATCTGAGCGATTGCGCAATCCACTCCATAGAAATACTCCGCCAACGCAGGGATGCTCAACGGTTTTAGGAATGGTTCAACGTCAAAAGTCTTTTCACGCCAGGGCAAGACAGGCAAAAAAGACGCAACGTATCGAACCATTGCGATGATCGTCGCATCATTAAATGCCATCATTGGGTCGCCATACCCTTGCTCCAGTAGAAACAGTTCGTTAAGGGCAATCTCGAACATTCCCATATATTCCGCTGGACACCGCCCTATCCATACTCTGCTGCCGTCTGGGTAGATGACTTTGAGAGGGTTACTCATCACTATCTACAGCAGATTGAATTCTGTCTCCTACCGCAGGAACTAAGAGATACCAGTACATGTCAAAAATTTGAGTCATCTGACTTATTCGCAATCCTCAAAAGTACATCAGCGTGGCAAGGACGATCTAGCGGACAAAAACAGGCCAAGTTCTTGCCCCGCAGTTCACCGATTCGGTCAATCATGGGAACCCCGCATTTGTCTTTCCATGTGCGATCTCGCAAGCCCTGTTCAAATGCCGCAACAGCGGTTTGAGCGTGATCTTTTGAGAAGACCTTGTGCGGGTTGCCCCATTCGCCAGGACGGCATACTGATTTTGTGTTGGGCGGCATTCTGTAGCCTTTGGTGCGCTTGCGTTGTACTCGAATCAAGTTAATCATCATCGCCTTCCAATTAAATCTCAAAAACTCCTGTGATTCCATGGAAAGAGGGGGATTCAATGGAAAGGCAACGCTTATCATCCCCATCAAAAAAAAATTCCATTTTTGTTTCGGAAAGGACAGATTTTATCACTCGCTGATTTAGCAATGAATAAAAGCTATCTAGGAGAGAATGATGAATCTCTCCTAGCCTCAAGATTGGACGGCATCGAGGGGCAAATAGATCATCTACAAAAACAAGATTTGCTTGAAGCTTCCCCACGTCGAGAGAATAGAATTCTATCTTTGACAGATAAAACCCTGTCAAAGATACTCTTTCCCCAAATTTTTCCAATGAATCATTCATCGTCGTCCTCCAAGTCCTCAAAACTATCGACACTATCAACCCAAGTCATTCCCCCAGGCCCCGCGCCTTCATCTCGCTCATATCTTTGCCGGAGCAATTCACTCTTCTCCTTTGCCGCCTCAATCTCTTCTTCGCTAGCACCAGCCTCCGATAGCATAATGTGATACCAAAACGCTTCCGCTGCAATAAGGTATGCGGCGGAGTATGCACCGTTAAACCGACGCTTCAAATACTGAGCGATTCTGCCATTCTTTGAGGTTGAAGTTGGCGTTGATTGGATATTGACCTGGATTCGATTTGGCATTAGTACCAATCGCCTCCTTGAGTCTTTTCTAGCCTTCTTTCTGTAGGCAGGTAAAATAACTCCTGGTTGGAGGGATCTCCCTCTTTCTCGCATTCGAAATCCAGGAAACTAGGCCATCGAATCCTTAGCCAAATTGACCTTTCATCGGTGACACAGCGATCGCCTTTTTCTTCCGGCTCCACCAAGACACTGAAATCACAGCCAGATTTGAGCAAGACCCAGCACAGTCCAACATTCTCTTGTGCCGAAGGGGTGTCTCTATCCCCCCACTCAGGAAGGGGGACAATGCTTTTTTCGCAGATTTCGATTAGTTTTTCTCTTGAATAATTAGTCATGATTTACTTATCTCCACGCAAATATTGACCATTCCACGCAAACTTAGTTGGATACTGAGGCCATAGGCTTTCCCGCAAACGCATTGATACGCATTGACTTGTGTCGGATTCATTCACTCCCCCTTCCCAGTACTATTTGCATTTTGATCTTCACCTCTTAGTCGAGGCGGCACCCAGCCGTTCCACTTCTGCTCATCGGGGAAAGTTTCCCAATCAATAGCGTTTCCTTCCCAAATATCAATGATTTGGCGTGTCGCAGCGTCCCATGCGGTCTGGATAGGCTGCGGCAAGGCTTCCCACTCTGGCATTGGCTCCCCCATGAAATTTTTGTTGTCGGTGCTTGCGGCATAGGCCTTATATGCACTTTTCGCTATGGATTCATAGGAATTTCCGCGCATTGGTTTAGTCATTTCACTAAGCTCTCCCATGTATTTTTCTCGATATCCGCCAGCTCCCTAGCCAACTCCATCAGTCGATTAATCCAAGCCTCATCTTGCCAATGCCCTAAGGAATCGCCATCCTCGTCATAAACAGGGCGATCATTGCTGACCTTGAGTGCATGAGCGACAAGCTGTTGTGTAAGTTCATGCTTAGAGGCTCGTTGCTGCATGGCATTGTGGGCGCGGTCTACGGCTTTTTTTGTCATGGGACAATAATCCTCGTTCCAAATTTGCTGAAATTCTTGAAAAATCGCGTCGAGTCCGCACCGAAGTACAGAATCACGCTCGGGAAAAATGGGCGATCGCCTAAGAATTTGATTCGTCCATTTGACGTCATCCCATCCTCTGGATCCGTGCAGGTATGCTCGCGGCTGCTGTGAATAATCCCGCTGGCTATTCGGCACTTTGCAGGTCGCTTGCTCAAGGTCTCAGGACCGTTGTATCCAATGTAAATAGCCTCAGGAAATTTGCCTGTGCGGTAGCACATAACGAGATTGTCCAACCAATGTAAGGCAGATGGCCCCTTGGGGACACCTTTTGGTGTTTGGCTGCCTGGAGGATTCAAAAATACATTTTGCGCTTGCCACGACTGACTCAGTCCGTCATCTTCTTTGCCATAGAACCGATAAGCCTGCACGTATTGATTCATAGCCACACTAGAGGCAACATCTAGGTCAATCAGCCCATAGAAGGTTTCTCTTGCCGCATCCAAAATTCCTTTAGGAGTAGGGTGCTCGCACGTTTCCTGCTTTTGCATTGCTTCTAATGTCATAATCCTCCCAAATTAAAAACAAAGGGACACCTAATACCTAGAGACCTCCAAGACCATGTTCTTTGCCAAACCATCCAGGCGACTTCCCTTGTGTCAGATACGAGAGGATTTCCCGAAATCAAATACCGGAAGTTGTCAGCGTGAGCCTTTAGCCAATCAATGTGATCGCCTCCAGGCTCTAAGTCGCTAAGCCTCAGTAGGAATGCCACCCCCCACGGAGAATGCTCATAGGCAAGAGGCAAGATCTGACTCGCTAGGTTGATGGGGGGATGAGTGACAGTGGCCCAGTTTCGGCAGTCTGCGCTAGGCATCCGGCGCATACTATCCGCCCAATATTCCCAAAATTGGACAGTAGTCGCATCCCCAGGGCAATTTAATCCCCACTCAATATCAATGTCAGACACCATACAATCTAGTCCCCGCAGACCCTTGGTGATTGAACCTTGTCCTGCGCATGGGTCAAAACACAGTTCGGGAAACTGAGGCACGGTCTCAATCAAAATCTTTGTATTAGTTTTCATCGAACACCTTCAGTAAATGACGAAATTCAGCCTTGATCCGAAGCGTTACAGGGCCTTCGCGCAGACTATCTTCAATAACTCCATGAACTTGTTTCCGCTCTTTCGCTGTCAGATTTCTCCATTTGGCAATGGAATAATCACCAAAAAGCAATGCTTGCGGCCCCGCAGCGCATGTAGGCCCGTAAGAAATGCCGTTATCGCGACACCATTGCTCAGCAGCGTATAGAGCCTCAAAATCTTTCTTCCCTTCGAAAACTTTTACAAAATTTTCAGTCATGAAACACCTTCAAAAACAACGCTAATGGGTCACTCAGCCGATATGCCAATGGTTTTTTATCCAGTTCGGGGAAATGCTCATGGACATGGGCAACCAATGACTTGGCCTCACACTTCTGCGTAAAGCTGCGGTCAACCAATGGCAAAAAGATTGGGGCATTCCCCCCGCCAACATAGATCCGATCAGTATCAGCGATCGCAGAGACTGCGCTCAGCTTGCGCTTTAAGCCCAACCAATAGTTCTCCAATACCGCAGGCACTTTCCCGATCACTTTGTCGGCTCTTGTCCCAAACAAGTCTCGCAACGGACGGTCATTTTTCCTCAGCAAAAACCGAAACACGGCATGAGCCGTTGTCACTTCGTCCATCACAGGAATTGGCAGCTCCGCCAATAGCCTCACCATCCCCCAACCCACAAAGCATTGAGGTATTCCATTCACACACCCTCCCTTTACTGGCAACAACGAGACGTCCTTTTGACCAAAAATCAGCAAGATCCCTTCATCAATCAGGGACGCCAGCCCAGCTCCTTCTGGATGTAGTTGCACGGGTTGCCCCAGTGTCACAGACGCCCGTCTTCCATTAATCTTTGCGCCATACAGCTCCTCTGTTAGCTCAAACGCTAGATCACTAAAACCCTCCGATTCATTCGCTGGCAACATCACTGCCAACTCTAACAAGGTGGCGTCTGTATCAATCTGACCCACAGATGCCAAAATCTTGGCGATCGCTGTCCTCGACTTATCTTCCTTATCTGCTGGTTCCTTCCCAGCTCCTTCCCCAACAATCCAGCAGGTACCGTCCGTCATTTTCAACACAACGGTATCCTTACTCGCCAAATGCAGCTTGTCGCCATACAGATCTGGATGCAGTGGCACGATGCCCGGTGGCTGCGTCAGATACTGGATCAAACCGTCGTCCTCTCGAAAAATAATCTTGGTCGTTGATACGCCCAAGTCCACAATTACAAAAACTTTTTTCACCAAACCAATCACCTCCTTTTCCTCTGCAATTCAATATACTACTTTTTCGCCTTTTTGGTAGACTTACGGTAGACTTACAGTAGACCTAAATTAGGAAAACGCACGATGTACGCCCCCAGCCGTTTTGAGTGGGTTTGAGGAGGAGGGGGGCTATTCCATCGGTCGGAAAACAGACTTCCTGAGTTTTTTTACGGAGAAAAAAAAGATGCCATCACAGCCATCGCAAAACGATTTTATAAAAATGATGATCAGCGAAGTGATTGAATCAAGAAAATCCCAGGAGGAAAATGCGACAGATTTATTTTCAGAAGCTCGCGACAACACAAACACAATTCAGCGACAGATCGTTCTTGGACTTCAATCCCGTCTCAGCAAGCTTGTGGAGAACGATGGCAGCATTCAAGAAATCCATGAGCTGAGCATGTGTATTTGTGCCAATTTAGAAATCAAGGCGCACATTGATCACATCTTTTGATTTGCATTATGGAAAGAACGCTACAGATGCTCCTTGGTCGCCGTCCGATCTTGTGGGCATACCTATCTCAAAAAGTCGATGAGAGGCTCGTCTGGAACCTGAGGGATTTTGCTTGGTGCTATAAGGTTCAATTTTTGGAAAGTTGCTTGAGGCAGGATCGTTATGTCAAATAAAACAGGAATTGCTTGGACGGATGAGACGGCAAATTGGATTGTGGGATGCTCAAAAATCAGCCAAGGGTGTCGTTCATGTTACGCCGCCACTGCCGCAAACTCGCCGCGCTTGCAACAGTTTGACCAATATAAAGGCGTTGTTGATGGCGACGGCAACTGGAATGGAGAGATTGCTTTTGTCCCAAAGGTTCTGGGTCAGTTAATAAGAAGCAAAAAACGGAGACGTGTCTTCGCCCCATCCATGGGTGATCCGTTCCATCAAGGGGTCAAGGATGAATGGCTGGATCAGTTTTTTGTAACAGTGGCGTTGACTCCTCACATTACTTATCAGGTGTTGACCAAAAGGCCAGAACGGATGTTGGAGTATTGTGATCGGTTGTATGGAGATCGCTTTAGGCACCAGATTCAACTTAGAGGTCTTGAAAGGGATGAAAATCTTACAAAGATTTATAATCGAAATCTTCCATTGAGCAACCTTTGGCTTGGCGTTACGGTCGAAAATGAAGCGGCAGCAAATGAGCGTATCCCCTTGCTTTTGCAAACTCCAGCCGCTGTAAGGTTTCTGAGTGTAGAGCCTTTGTTAGAAGCTATAGACCTAGTGGATGGAGAAATGCATAATCCTGGGTTTGGAGAAGGTCATCCATGGCTGAATCCTTTAGGAGGAATCGTGTATGACAATGAAGGAAATTTCTCTTGTGCGCCAGCAATAGATTGGGGAATTATAGGTGGAGAGAGCGGATCTGCCGCACGCCCATTTGAGATGGAATGGGCGCAATTACTAATCAACCAATTTCAGGAAGCAAAGATTCCTATTTTCATGAAGCAGGTCGGCAGCAATGCTTTCTACGAAGGCAAACCGTTCAAAACCAAGTCCCGCGCTGGGTCAGACCCGAAGGAATGGCCTGAATGGGCGCAAATACAAGAGTTCCCAGATAGCTCAATTATCCCCAACTTGGAATCAGGTGAAGATATCTCGGAGAGTTTTTGATGAGTATTAATAAAAGAGAAGGGTTTAAGTCGTTAAATTGCTCTTTTTCAATCCATAAAAATGGGAAAAGAGCTTACGTTTTATATGACGAAAACCCTGGGATGTACTTTATCTTCAAGGTTGTTGACGAAGGGGGAGGTGGCAGGCCAGCAATTGTAGATATTGATTTTAATCTTGAATCAGCACTAGATAATGCAAAAGAATTTGTGGAAGAAACCCTATGACCGATCACGGAATAGTAGCCGCAGACTGGCAATTGGATGCAGCGGATAGATTGACGGCAATTGTGCTGCCGTTGGTATTGCAAATCGAAACGCATCCAGATGGATCTTTTTATTGGCCCAACACGCCTGCAACGGCTTGGATGTTTAAGACAATCGAACAAATAATTAAGTGCAATGAGTTCCCTTATCAAATAGGCGATCGTGTTTATTTGAAAGAACAGTGGAACCAGCCAAACTCAACATCTCTAGCTATTGCTAAGAGCCAAGCTTGCCCAGGGAGTGTCGCTGAAAAAACATGGCATTGGAACCCAGCCGAAACCATGCCACCTGAAGTCGCTCGGTATTGGGTTGAGGTGACGGCGGTTAAAGTGGTGCAGATGAGGGATGTTCTTGAAAATATAGCGGATTGCTCTGGGCTGTCCGACGCAGCTTTGTTTACTGGCGAAGAAGGGGCCTGGAAAAATTTTTGGAAAGCGGCAAAAAAGAACTGGAACGCAGCCCATCCTAAGCATCCGTGGCAAAGAGATCGCTGGGTTGTTGTGTTGGAGGTGAAAAATGCTAAAAAATCTGCTTAAGACTTGGGCGGAGTTGGCCCCTGATGAGATTGAGTTAAAAGAAGGTGGAGAGTATGTTTTTACAAAAACAATTGATTGGACATTCTATCCCGAAATAGTTTCTATTTACGATTCTTTTTTTGAAGAACCTTACACTAAAGACATGCTACAAGGCTATACACAGCGGTGTATCCATACCAGAGGCTGGTACTTTTCTCTTGAACAATTACCCGATTACAGCAAAGCAGACGTGAGAACAAAAGTAGAGGATCAGCCTCATCAATGCGGCAAATATAAAGATGCTTGCCATGAGGTTTTATTGATCGCCTATCTTAACGCTCTAACGAGTCAGCTCCCCATCCATCGTGGTGTATGGCGGCATTTCAAAGGGGATGTAGTGGAAGTTGTGGGAATCTTCCCTTTTGGCACGAGGGATTGTGATGACGATGACTACACAGAAGAAGGTCTGTTCACCTTCGAGGATGACCCAGCGCTGTCGTTTCAACTAATTTGCTGGGGCGACGGATACATGGAGTTTCAGCATACTGCTCTAAGCCTAGGCTTTTTGCCGCCTCGTGTCGCCTACAGGCATGATGGCAAAGGCTTTTTGCGAACGCCTGACAACTTTCTCTCATTGGTCGGGCCTGAGCACGCAGAGGATGAAGGGTTGTTGCGGTTTACTAAATAAAAAGCAATGAATAATTTTTGGATACTGCCTGCATCTGGTTTAAACCAAGCAGAATTTTCTAGGAAAGTTGGTGTAACGCAAGCCGTATTGTCAATGTATCTAAATGGCAAACGAACAACGTCTACCAATGTCTTGCAAAAGATCTCAAAGGCATTCAAAATTTCAGTCGAAGATATCTTGTCGATTAATACTGCTCCAAGCCTGGAAGATGCGGCACTACTGTTGTTAGCCGCAAGGCTAAAAAGCTTTTCTACGCAGCAAATTAAGGGGCTGACAGCGTTCTTGAGCTAGATGAAAACCGACTTCGACATCAAAGCCAGTAACAAAGGCTATTTCACAGCGAACGAGTTCTTGGACGATGCTGAGGCTCAGCCCATTTGGGCTGGGTCTCTTTGTTCTGAACTGAAGCTCTCGGGGGCAATAGAGCATGAAGCATTCTTGAAAATGCAGGACGGCATCCTCCCCAATGGTCGTCGGATGCGCGGGAAAAACAATAAGGGGGAGGAAATTGCTGGCCATGATATGACCCTCAGCGCGTCAAAGTCTTATAGTCTGCATGCCCTTGAAGACCCACGCCTTGTTGATGCCTATATCAATGCTTGCAAAAAGACCATCACCACAGCAGAGAAGCATTTTGCCTTATATAGAGCAGGCGAAGACCGCCATACAGAGCTGGGGAAAGGCTTTGTTGCAAGCATTATTCCTCACTGGACAAATCGGAATATGGATCCGAATCTCCATGCCCACTGCATCCTGTTTAACGGCACAAAAACGCAGACTAGCAAATGGCGCTCCCTAGACATGCACCCCATCAGTAGGGAGCAATGGCTGGGGAACTATTTCCGCAATTTGCTGGCAAAAGAAGCTCAAGCGCTAGGATATTCAATCCATGAAGTTCTAATGAAGAATGGAACCTATGGCTTTGAATTTGACGGTATTTCTCAAGAAAACATAGATGCCTTCAGCTCACGCGCACTAGAAATACAGGCAGCAATGGAGGAGCATGGATGGAGCGCCAAGGAAGCTTGCTACAAAACTCGTCCATCAAAAAAGACCCAACCGACGCTTGAAGATCTGAGATTATCAACCCGAGAAGCCAGGGAATCTCTTGGCATCGTCCTTCAGGTTCCCACCACGCCCAATACAATCCAAAGAGACCCCACCAATGCAGTCAAAAGTGCGATCGCCCATCTCAGTGAGCGGCTCTGTAAGTTTGAGAAGTCTGACATATACAAGCGCGTCTTCTCCCATATTGAAGGGTTAGATATAGAAGACGTTGATGTTGTGATCGCCAAGATGCCGACGCTGCTCGACTACGGACTTATCAAATGCCGCAAAGAACAGGGCGTATACACCACGATTGAGGCACTAGAGCGAGAGACCCGCACCCTTAATGACTGGCTAGGGCGCAAGTGTTCCCCCATCATGGCTCAGTCAGAAGCATTGGAACGAATTGATACAACGACTGTCAACGAAGGGCAACTTCATGCGGTATTGGGCCTATTGTCTTCCGACGACACGCATCAAATCTTGCATGGGCTGAGTGGCGTGGGCAAGACGCGCACCCTTAAACCATTCAAAGCCTTGGCGGAATCAGCAGGAATCAAACTCAGATGGTTTGCACCATCCCTTGATGCTGCAAAAAAATTGAGCGAGTCTATCAATGCCCCAGCAGAAACTTTGCAGCGACTGGTCTATACGGACTACAAAATTCGACTGGGTGAAATCCTTGTGGTGGATGAGGCTGGTCTAGCTTCAGCCCAGATGATCGATATTTTAGTGCAAAAAGCCAACGCAGTCGGAGCCAGGATTTTGCTGGTGGGCGACACCGGGCAAAACCGCCCGATCGAGGCAGGCACACCCGTCATTTCGTTGATGGAAGCTGGCGCTACCACTCATAATGTCTCAGAAATCCTGCGGCAAAAGGATGGTATCCAGAAGCGCGCCGTGACCTTAGCAAGTCGCGGCAACACCATGGAGGCATTGAATCTCCTTGATAAGTACAGCTATGTTGAAGAAATAGCTGGGCAGGATGAACGGACACGAGCGATCGCCAATGAATATTTATCCCTTCCCCCAGAAGAACGTGCCAACACGCTTATCGTGGCTGGAACCCATGCTGAAAAGGACGCGATTGTGGATTGGATCCGCACTGGACTAAAGGCAGAGGGTGTCTTGGGGGAATCGGCAAGCATTACCCGCCTGCGCGATAAAGGCTGGACGAAAGAGCATGGACGTGACATCCGCAATTATCAGATTGGTGACTACATCGCGCTGAGCAAAGTCTTCAAATACTGTCCGCTCATTAAAGATGAATTTCACAAGATCGTCGGCATCGAGGGGGCATTGCTCAAGGTAGAGAGTTATGGAGGCCAAGTTTATGACTTCGACCCAGCACAGTTTATTGAGAAGCGGGTCTTTGCGGCAAACAAAATGGACATTGCCGTCGGAGATGAACTGCGGTGGCAGCATACCAACTATAAAAGGGAGCGCAAAAATGGAGAGATTTTCACCGTCGTCGGCATCAACGGCCCGTTCGCCACCATCAAGGATAAAAAAGGAAAGACTAGACGCATCCGGCTGGACTCCCCCATTGCGGTGGATTACACCATCACCACGACCAACTATCGCGCCCAAGGCAGCGATCGCTTTAGGGTGCTGGTCTCTGCAACGGATGACCCGACATCCAGCAAGGAAGCGTTCTACGTCAGTATCAGCCGCCAAATTCACGAGATCAAGATCTGGACATCATCCATTGAGGCATTGCGCCGACGGGTCTCCAGATCAAAAATCCACGCGAACCCATTAAAGGAACTACACCATGACTTTATCGACAGAAGTTCAAACAGAATTGACTCAACTACTGGAAATTGCTCGAAGGAACGAAATCAGCCTAGAGAATATGGTGCCCACGATCTTGATGGGCATGGACGAGCGGATGAACAAGCCTCAGGTAGGGGGCAACAAGACCTTGGATGCGTTGGCTTCGATGGCAATCAGCATCGATTCAATCGCCCAAGGAGTGGAGCAGAATCGCTATCAGCTCGATCAACAGAACGGCTTGATAGCAGAACAGAACCAGTCAAGCTTGAAAATATTGGAGCAGAACAAGACCATCTTGAAGCTCTTACAGACAAAATCCTCGACCTAGCCTATCAACAACGTATGAGCCAGGAACTTTCTGCCCCATTGCAGAGACTGGCTCGTGCGTTAGAAAGCTTCTCAGCATCGCAAGCCAAGAATCGTCACCTCCTGAGAGAGCAAGCCATTGTTCAAGCTAAATCTCAAATGGTAGCGATCGCGCTTCAGCAATGGAAAGATTCTCCTGAAGTGCGCGCCGAAGACTATATCGGTTATGCCTTGGGCTCATTGGCTATAGCCTGCCCTGAACAAGAAGTATCCTGGGAACCAATAGACCCCACCCCACACTGGCCTGAGTTTGAGGCATCCTGCATTCATCCAGAAATTATTGCACTGAACGCCGAAAGTATAGATGGCTATGAGGTTTATGACCGACTGCTCTCCCACAAGCTAGCCACGATGGGGAGTGGGCAAAATGTAACGGCACCGCAGCGGCGACTCATGGACAAATATGCTGGTGTCGCAGAAGGCGGATGGTGGGCGAAGGGAGGCGTTGACCCGCAAAGAATGGATAAACCTCAAGAATGGGGCACATTTAAGGCAGACACACCACGGATGGGGGCAGACAAGCCGATAAAGTACGAGTCGCCGTTAGGGATGCCACGCGGCATCTTTCTGCCGTATGTGCCGGACGAAATTGCACAAGCCATCTTCAGGAAATATGACATTGTCGCCCCTACGGATAAATTCTGGGAGGTGGTGCGTGAACGTAATCTGCCCATCGTCATCACAGAAGGCGCAAAGAAAACTTGGGCTAGTCTCAGCCAAGGTATTATCACAATCGGGGTGTCCGGCGTGAATGGTCTCTACATCACCAAAGACCCCGACGGAAATAAGTTGCCCAAGCGCGAACTGAACCCAGACATTGCGGTCTTTGCGACACCAGGACGCGAAATTACAATTGCTTTCGATCAAGACACCAAACCACGCACCATTGAGAATGTGAGGCGTGACATGGTGCGGGGTATTGAGCTGTTGGCAGAGGCGGGTTGCTCCGTTCATGTAGCGACCTGGGGCACTGACACCAAAGGATTGGACGATCTGATTGCCAAGCGCGGAGGAATGGCCTATCAAAGAGCAATTGATGAAGCTATTCCCCCACAGTCATTTATGGACGCCCATTACCTGCTTCAGTATGAGAGGGCAATCTCCAAAGCGACAAGAGAATATCCAGATGCCCATATTGAGTTCCTGGACACGGAAGTTTGGAGTAAGGCTCGGGAGGATGGTCGACGGTTCGTCGGAGCAGGAGCCAAAGATCGGGGGATTGACCCTGATCTATACTGTGATGAACTGCTAAAATATGGCCCACAAATTAGGGTTAAATTCTTGCAAAATAGAATAGAAATAGAGCGCAAAAATGTTAGATTGCGGCGTTAAATGGGCATAATAAATATATAGAGTTAAAGGAAATAACATGATTAGAGCAGAAGATTTGCTTGGCAAAAGAAAGAAAAAAGAGGAAGTTGTCCAAGAAGACAACTTCGCTCAGCGAAATATTAAACGAGGTGAAGAATTCGCCATTAATAGTCGAAGGGAGCTTTACGAAGCTCTGCAAAAATTGAATGGTTGAAAGGGAAAGCCCCCAGCAGTAATTACTGCTGGGGGCTTTCCCTTTAGCAAAGAAGGCTAGGCTTAACCAAATAAGCACACGGAATGAATCCGACGTTCGCTTTCTTGTTTATTATATCAAAGATCTTCTGAACAGCTAATTTCAATAATTCGCATCACTTCAGACCCCTGGAGTCTGGGTGAAAGATTCGTTTATTGCGGATCTGCGAGGTTGCACCCATTGCCCTGTTGCAGATGTATAACCATCTTGAGTCTCAACAATGGTTCGCTGTCCAATGGGAGATTTAAACACTACTTGAACTAAGTTTAGAAGATTGGCATTTGAAGTAGTGGCAGCGTCAAGCTTGGCTTGAAGGACGGTTTCATTGATTTTGATTTGAGCCAATTGCACGGATTCTGCATTGACCTTAAGCTCGGCATTTTCTGACCGAAGAGTATTGTTATCTATTCTTAAATCATGAGTTTCTGACACTATTTTGGCTAAATCAGACTCGGCTTTTTTTAGCTCAAGTGATTGAGTTTTGTGAGCTTCTTCAATTTCATACAAACGAGACAACTCGGTCTTTAGTTCGACCCCCATTGCTTCAGGCAAGTTTTGTTGGATGATTGAAGAAATTGAATTTTTCATTTTATCGGACATCGGTCGTTCTCCTAATTTCAATAATTCGCATCACTTCAGACCCCGTCAAATGATAAAACTTGCCGATTTTCTCACAAGTTCGTGAAGATGGTAGTGTCCTTGAACTTGAGGCGTTTGGGCTGAACCATCGGGTGATTGATGCAATATCAATCCCCGTGGTCTTTGAGATTTTAATGAGGGGGTCTGTTTCGAGATCAAGCATTAGAGTTTTACAGCAGATTTTTGAGCAGATTCACCTACAGCATTTTTGACAGCGCCAATGGCTAAGTCTTTCGCAACCTGAGCAGCGATCGCGGCAGGCCCAGCAAGAACCGCAACGGCCTCTGTCGCCTTCGAAAGTTGTTGGTAGTCAGCAGCATTAAATTTCGCTCCTAACTTAGGAACGTTATCACTATCGACCGAAAAGACTTCGCCGCGTTCCTTGTGCGATACGGTGATGATACCCCCATCGTTATTCTTGTAGGTGTAATCCCCTAACTTAATCTCTGGGACGTTGTCGTGAAACTCAAACATGGTCTTGAGGTCTTTGGAAATCCCCTCGACATTAAGTTGCGATTGTTCAAACAGTCCAGCTTTTTCCCCGATCTTATCCATCGCCTTTTGCGCGAGGTTCTTGCCGAAGTTGACGGTCTTGACCATATCCACTTTGGCGCGGTCTTGAATATTGGTTAGAACAGTATCAACCTTATTCTTCGCCCAAGCCTTCAAGAAGGGGATAGGTTCCTGATTCGCAATTTTAGCCATGGTCTTTTTCATGGACGCCACTTCGCCCTGGAGTCCCTCAATTTTTGCAGTTAGGTCAGCAATAGTTGAAGCAACCACTTCTGGCGTTTGCATTTTTTCGGGGATGGTGGGAGCAACCACTTCTGGTGTTTTTTCGAAGATAGATGAAGCAACCACTTCTGGCTTTGGCGACAACTCGACGGAATCTGCCTTGGCAAGTAATGCGGCACGATAGTCGCTGGAGGCGTCTGTTAAGTAGCTAAGTCCTTCGGAAATTCGAGGCCCATCACCCTCAATCTTGACGTCTAGATTAGTGTTTATAAACCCGCTCCCTTGAGCTAAGATTTCAGTGAATTCTTCTGGCGAAATATCATCCGCAATCGCCATCTCTCGCACCATATCGTCAGCGCCCTTTTGCTCAACAATAGGAAGGGTTTTCAATTCTTCATAATCAATTTTAGGGAAGCTAAGAGAATTGGGATGTTTATCTAGCAATGCTTGATACTTCTCCTTTGCTTCATTGACTTGAATTGGATCAATCTTCTGCTTAAGCCCAAGATCATCTTTATTGATTGACCCATTCACCTGTTTGAAGACAGGCGCTTTGCCATCTTTGACAGCAATAGTCCCTTTCCCTCCATATAGCGCTTCGTGCGCAGCAACAGCGGCCTTCTTGTCCATAGGTTGCCCATCCTTCGGAGGATACAGCTTACTGGCTCCAACGAAAATATTAGGAGTTTTCCCCGTTTGCTGCTTAACAAGGTCAGCAATTTTTTGAAGTGCCATCAGCATGTCGCGAGGCTGAGGCTGATAATTCGCATGGTTGATTAGCATACTCATGATTTCGTTTTCCTAGTGAAATTGTAATAAATCCCCGCCCAAGCCAAGGTTGAAATCCAAAACATCCAGGCGGGAGGCCCAAAGACTAAATAAAGAATGGAGTTTCCAAAGGCAGAATAGAGCAGTCCCTTCACAAAAAAACGAGTGAATGGGGTATCAAGCTGTGAGTGTGGCTGAGTATATTGATGCTCAAAGCCAGACTTGCCTGAGATTAACAATGGGCTATTGGTGCCCAATCCTCCAACAGGGTAGATCGCATACACCTCGCTCTCAAAGAATTCTTGAGGAACCTTTGATGGCAAGATCATTTTTACAGGGGTTTTCTTCAGGGAAGAAGTGCCAACATAAAGAGTTTTTTGTTGATCAATAAACGCAGCTTCTGCAATATTGACAACTTGCCCAGCCTTAACACAGGCACCACACCCAGAACATTTCATTTTCTGGGAGATCGGGATTGACACATTGTTACAGTAGGGACATAAGACGTTCATTTGTTTCCACTAAAATCTTTTTTTTTAATTTTCACCATGTGGCCATCTGGGTGATGCCACACAATTCCTTCAATACTTCGAGTCAACAGCCAGTCGCGAATAGCATCAAAGCTTCGGGGAGGCTCATTATCTATAACCGTAGAGCCATGTCGAATAAGAACGTGCCGCCCAAGAGCTTCGGGATTTCCCTGAACTTTTGGCCCGCACAGCTCATATGTGCCATCTTCAATCCCTTCAATGAATGCCTCTCTATGCCAAGCATCATCGTTCCCGTCACCTACTGGAATCCAGCCTTGCTGTTTTCCAGTGATGGGGTCAACTTCTGACGCTGGCTCAAAGTTGACTGGCGCTTGTTTGCCCTTCCTTACCTCATATCGTTTATACAATTTGCCATCGCGCACTAAACAGCAAGTGCCATCAAATTTTTGAGTTGCAACACCTTCGCCATTCATTACCCATTCAGCACCATTGACTACTTTGTCTATTACGCAACGATCTCCGTCGTAATTTCTTTCAAACAAACTAATAATTTTCTTCATCCAGTGATCGCCTCCAACTGCGCTTCTAACGCATCCAATTCAGCCTCATGTCGTGCCAGCGTAATCTCCGGCAGGTCAATAAGGTGCAGGTAATTAAAGCACTCCTGTTCGCCTACGGAGAGCGACACGGGGACGTCATCGGCTACCACCAGATGAGCGTATGGGCCATCCTCGGGAGCATTGTGTTCAACAACAACCCCATCAACAACGCGGAAAACAGGGACGAATGTATTCCCGCCCATGTAATGGCAAACTTCATGGGGTGTCCGCGAGGCAAACACGGGGGCATCGGTGTTTTCTTCCCAGATCTGCTTGAGTCTGGGGTAGACAGCGAAAATGGCTTTAGTTTTTGATGCTAGTTCAATCATTTTTTTGTCCTTCCTAGGTATTTTCAAAGGGGAATATCTCATCAAAAGATGGTAAAAGATCTACTTGGATCCGACCAGAGTCTTGATTTAAAAAAAATCGGTGTTTTTTGTAAATAAACTCTAACTCAGGAGAACTAGAGAATATCGGTTTTAGATCCAACTGCAACGAAAAGAATTCGGCGTGTAATTCCTCAACTTTTTCCTTGACAGTAATGAACTTGTCAAGTTTTTCTTCGATTTTAGCTTTATCCATTTTTAATAACTCCTACTACTGTTTCCTCCACACCCATAACCTTCAGAAAAGATTTCAGATGTCCAGGCAGAAATAAACCCAATCCTTGCTTCGGAAGGCAATGAAATCAGCCAAGAGTCAAACTCATGCAAAGACATTTCTTTTAACTCTTTCGAAGGCAATGGTAAAATTCCTGATTTTTCAAGCATATCCAATGGAAAAGCGTCAAGCGACGTAAAATCATTATCGTGCAAAGAAACCTCCTTTTTTTGTCTTCCATAACCCTATCACTGGCTTGACGATTTCGTCAACGCATTAATTTCTCAAAAGCTGCTTTCTTGTCAGCCTTTGGCAACGGCAATGCTTGCTCAGCATAGGTTTCACGTTCCAATAAATCAGCTTCGGTCAGTGTTAATGCAATAGGGTTGCGTAGTCGAGTATTACGGAACTTAAACCATGTAGCCTTAGCTCGGTCGGCCTCGATCTGTTCATTTTTGTTAGGGGTAATATTGACTTTGAAAAGCATTTGAGATTTCTTCTCCCCATTCTCGGTGCCCTCTGTTCCCGGTGATCGCACATAGAAGAGTCCCTGAGGTGCTTCTTTAAGCGCCTCGACGGGAACCAAGTCTCTCGTGGTGAGGTTGTTGTTGTCCGAGGAGCTGCCACCAAGGAGAGCGCCTTTCTGCGTGGAGTCTGATGATGTTTTGTAGGAAATGTCCTCCTTCCCGAAGGATTCAGAATACTGTTTGATGGTGCGATCGCAGTTGAGCTGCCCTATGAAGACGGTCTTGGCATTGGCGAGAATCTCCTCCATGGCAAGTTTCCCGTAAGTAGCCTCAATATTAGGATGGCTTTGCGCCGCCAATAGGTAGGCAACTCGTTTTGATCGCGCATCAGCCATCTGCCCCGCGATGGCAGGAATGAGAATACGCGGAAACTCGTCCATAGCCATAATGAAGGGGTATGGCGTGCCCCGCTTGCCACTGTAAGTATTGAGGCGCAACTGCATGTGGATGATACTGGCCATGAGAGGGGCAAGCGTCTTCTCGTAGAGCGGGTTCATGCGATAGATGATGAACTCTTTGTGGCCTGTTATCAAGGGCATCGTGGAAGTGCCGCAGAAAGTTGCCCAGGAAGCATCGTTTTGGAATTTGGTGAGAACCGTCAAAGTTGTGGCGATGATACTTGCTGCGGTCTCTGGGCTTCCCGCTGTCGAGATAAGCTGCTGAGCCAAAATCTTGATTTTCTGAGGAATGTCTTTGTTATGGAGTAGTCGATCAAGCAGGTTGGGCAATGACAGAGCTTTATGGGCTAGTGCTAGGTCAGCAAGATCTTGTCTCGGTTGCCACTTTAGCCATAGGAAAATGAACTGCATCGCCAATTTCCCAGACAGAGGGAAAAACCCATCATCATTGGATTGCTTGCCTTTATTGACATTGGCATAGACAACTTCAGAGAGTTCGCCAGCACTTTCTGAGTCGGTAACTGCATCAAGTGGGTTGATTTTGTCGCTATCTGCATAGCCAGGAGCCACAACTCGGACATTGTAGCCCTGCTCTAATGCATATCCGGCTAATGAACTGGATGGACAACAGGTTCTGTCTGTCTCTTCGTCTCCCTTGAAGTCAAAGAACCCGACGCTGAAGCCTTGAAGGATCAGAGACCGGATTATGGGGTCAAATGCTGAGAATGACTTACCAGCCCCTGAGCTGGCTAAAAGCAGCATGTGCTCATTGAGGCGGTCAAGGGCAATGCCAGGATCCGTCATCCCAAAATAGCGATCGCTGTTGATGAGGAATTTTGGCTTACCAATCCACCCGCCAAATTTCGCAAACTTCTTCTTGCGGTGCCCATCAACAATGCTACTTGTTACACGACGTTGAGACTCTTTCCATTCTTTCTTCTTCGCCTGCCGTGCGCGACCCAACTTTGTGCCCTTATTCCCCCGCTTCTTAGAGAAACGCACCACAATAACCAGAATCAGAAAGAACGCAAGATAGCCCCCAACCAAAAGCACGGGCATGGGGATATCCTGGAGCGATAGCTTAGGGAGCGGGGGAATAAGGGGGTGGAGTGTGTTGGTGTTTTTAGGTTGAGACATTTAGCGATCACCTTCAACTCTTTCGCGGAAAAAAGTGATGATGTCCTCAAGAGCGCTTGGCGTCAAAGTATTGGGTTCAATAGTATATTCAATAGTCTGAGCGCTATATGTACGAACTCGAATCCAAGCCATCCATCCAGATAAAGTTCTCCAGTTTTCTGTCTTAATTTCTGCAACGCGAGGCATAGATCGAATTGCGTTGATCAGCAGTTGCTCAAGATTGACCTGAATTTCGCCTGGGGGCAGCTCTGTAATTCGATGTCTTAAGGCTTGAGGGGCATCCGCTACGCTAAGAGGAGGCGCTGCATCCTCCACAAAATCAGAACAGTCCCCCTCGCCACTCATGGCGTAGGGAGGGTTGATGGCACACTTCAGATCGCGCAGGTGTTCTCCCCTGACTGGACGGTCAAAGTCTTTGTTGCGGTATTTGCAGGTACGGCATTGTTCTTTGAGTTGAGTTGATTGAGGGCAAAGAGGATCGTCAATTATGACTGAATAAACTGTGGCATCTCCTCTTGGGCTACCACGGTCAAACAATAAAGTAGGAGAAATCCCAGTTGATTGAGTAACTCGCTCCAACATTGCCATAGTCTCAACATGGTTGGGATGCGAACGATCATAAGGGATCTGAATCGTGCGATCGTCCCCAGAACAAGCCGACTCAACAGCAGGAACTATCTTAATGTCATCGTCTGGGATAGTTATGCGCCCATTCTCCAGCAACCGCACCAGTCTGTCGTAAAATGTCATCTAATTTTTACCTCTTTCTCAATTTGCTTACTCCAAGGCAAAACTTTAGTCTTTGCTGGGATTTTAACCCCCAATGTCTTCAACGCCGAAGCGTCCTCCGGCGTCAGAGTCGGGAATTTTTTCGCCAAGAACCATTGTTGATATGCCGCCGCCCCCCCGCGATTTTTGATGGTGTTTTTGAAGGCAACCAAGGCAAAGGTTTTTGCGACAGGGACTGGCACTCCATAGGACATGGAACCGCCTTCCCCCACATCGACATAGCTCAAATAGCAAGCGCGATTGCCCGTGTTTGGACGCCGCACAACCACCCGCAGTTCTTCTGCTCGTTTGGCGCTGCCCAGTACCAAGAAATGGTAGTCACTGCCCTTATAGCGAACAATCGCTAAGGGAGAAGATCGGGCCACCGTCACGTTCATTACCTGCTTTGGGATGCAAGATTGCGGCAATTGCTCAACAGCTTGGGCTGGAAGTGCTGCGGCAAGGAGGATGCATGGGATTGGGATAAGGTATTTCATAGCATCGATCTCCCTTCTACTCCACGCTCTAGGCGAGTTCGGGTTCTTTTTTGAAGACAAGTCAGCGCAGCTTCTAGGTGAGACAGTGCATCTTGGTTGTCGTCGCAGGCAAAGTCGCCTTCTTGAAAACAGCGCAGACGATCTATGCAAACAGTGATCAGTGCCTCTTGTGTAAGGCCATTTATCCCAGCTTCTAGCACAGGGCCATTCTGGAAGCTAATCTGGCAAAGTTTAATTTCTTTGGTGCCGAGTTCTATCTCTCGCAAAAGAACAGTTGCTGAAATAAGATATTCGTGGCAAGCACCACCAGCCCCTGGCTCGTCTAAGACATTGATGTTGATTTGATTATCAATGCCTTCAATTTTATGATCGGTTAGCGGTCTCATTTTCAAATCTCCTTCTAGTTGCTTGTATTCAGCATAGTCAATGGGTCAACATAGTCTCCAGTCAAATAATTACCATTTACAGTTCCCTTGAGAACACCATAGTGAAGGTGCGGGCCCGTACTGTTTCCCGTATTGCCCCCAAGTCCAATCGTTGCACCCTGGGGGACGGGGGTGCCAAGCGCTCCAACGTACCCATCAAGGTGCGAATATTGGGTCATGACACCGTTGCCATGGTCTACAAAGACGGTTTTACCATAGCCGCCGTACCACCCTTGATAGACAATTTTGCCATTAGCAGAAGAGACGACGGGAGTCCCAATCGGAATCCCATAGTCAATTCCTTTGTGGTTGGTAGATCCAATGCCGCCAGGGCTTTCACGAAGCCCATAGTAAGAGGTTATTGGGCCACTCGCCACAGGCCGCATCAAGGCTCCCGATGTCTTGCCCGTATAAGCCCCAGGGCTGGTGCCACCGGAGGCATTGGTACAGGTAACAGACCCCGTGCCAGCGGCAGAACCCCCCGCCCCAAACTTCGTGAGATTTGCTGGGCTTGACCAAATGGGAGAAGCGTCGATACCTCCAGGTAAAGACGTAAATTGATTTTTCCCTAGGGCTTTATCAGCGGCAGCAAAGTCCCCCTTCTGGATAGCGCCTAAAATATCGACATTTATCTCATTGCCATACAGACCAATCCACGCGAGCGTAGCTTTATCTCGAACAGCCTTGTCTTGGCTCCACGCATCTAAATCAGGATATTGAGCCAGCACCGCCTGTCGGGTTGACCCTTTAAATTGATACTCACCATAAGGAGCGTCGCTGCCAGAGGCAGGGACTGCACCAAGGTTAACGCCACCGCTGGATTCTCCGGCGGCAATTCTTGCCAAATATTGTTTGATATTGCTTTGAGGGACTTTATTGGAAACAACCGGAGTTGTCGTACCGGTGCCATCGGCTGCGGACTGAACATCGCAGGGCGCAGAGCTATTGTTGAGCGAATTGATTGCATCCTCTACAAACTTAGGGGTGCTGCTTGACACCAATAGCAACCACTCGTTTTGGCGCGCTTTAAAGATTGTCGGAACAGGGATAAAGTGAGGAGTGCAGGTTTTTTTTCCCGTAAATGGAATGTCTACGCAAATCTGAAGGTCAAGCTGAATATCTGCCGCCGCTCGTTTATTAGCTCCAGGCTTCTCTTTAATGTTTTTAAGGCTCAGCTTTGCTGGGTTGTAATCAGCCGCACTCCCAAATGGCTTCCATCCAGTAGGTTCCCATCCTCCATTAATTTTGCCGAGAGGCCCCTTCCCCCCTTTAGCCTGCTGAACCTGCCCGTCAACCATTTGTTGACCTTTATATCGTCCTTTGTTGATGCCCATATTCATGTATCCCATCTGGAAATGGGCACAATTATGGGTTTTGCCACGCCCTTTCTTCTCACTATTTATTTTGCAATTGGTTGGAGTCTGAACGTTATTAGGTGTCCCGCCAGTGAACGCATTGGGGTCTGGCTGTTCACGTTTCCTCGCATAAGCAATGTCCAGCTTGACCGCAATGTCGCCTTTTACCAGAGGGATTGCCGCTGATACGGCAGACTGGACAATGGGGGCATCCTTAAGTCCTGGAATCTTAGAAATGTACTGAGAGCCAATTCGCGGAAGCGTAGACAAAGGGGCATTAGCAATATTCCCAAGGTCTGATATGGGAATGTCTTTTGCGATCGCTCCAATTGGTAAGTCCTTGAGCGCGTCGTTACTTAGAATATAGCCTGCGAGTTTCTGCCCACCAAATTGAAGCCCTTGACTAAGTGCAGCTTTGTAGTTGCCCGATGTCAATGCGCTTGCAATTGAACCGATGGGGAGATTTTGCCAGCTTTGAGGAAGATTTTTGAGTGCTTCTTGAGCTCCACGTTGAATGCCAGCATCTAAAGCCCCTTGGAAATCCCCAGATGCAAGTTCTCCAATGGGGACTTCCTTCAGCTCGTCGGGGAGATCGGCATATTTTGTGATTAGCGTACCGCCAGCACTGCCCAGAGACCTTAGAGATACGGCACTAGTCCCTCGCGTCTGCGGATTTGAGGACACGTTTTTTCTGATTTGTGCTTGCAGGCCAGCAGGGACTTGCCCATTGTTAGCACGGATAATCTCTCCTAGCGTCAGGGTAGAAGCGTAGGAAGAATCTTCAATGGTTGTTGTTGTGGAAGATCTCCCTTGAGACGAAAGGAGATCATTAATGCTTTTGTTCCGATCTTGAAAATACTGAGCCCCGTTAGGTAAATAGGTATTGGTCAAATCACCAAATTTAATAGTTCGTCCCAATGAAGCATTGGTAGGAACAGCACGCCAAACGTTATAGGGTAGCCCTGTGCTACCGCGAAACCCAGAAGGCAAGGGTTCAACCCAAGCCTCTCCAGTTCCAGGGGTTTGACTCCAAGACCCCAGGGGCTCAGCCCCATTCGAAGAAAGGATTTGAGCAGAAACAGGGAGGCAAAATAGGAGAGTGCCTATAGGGAGGAAATATTTTAGCATCAATTTCTATTATCCAATGTTTGTCGTTCCAGTATTTGCCTTGCCTTCATCAAGGCGATCGCCGCGCTATGCGGTACAACGGCATTACCTAGTGCTTTCAATCGTTCTTTGCGATGCGGAATCTTCAGTCCGTCTGTGGCATTGCAAATTTCATCAGTAACTTCATAAGGACTAAGCAATACAGGTGCCCCGACTTGAGGAACTGTAAGGTCTGTCCATCCAACAGGAAACCCCATCATATGCTCAACAAAAATAGGAGCAAGTTTACGCCCAGCGTCAAGGGTTGTAGGCAAGTTTTGGTTCCCACCCCGCTCTTGATACCCTGCGCCGCTATTCCCCTTCCAGTCGCGAGCTTGGGGAGTTGGGAGAGAAAGATAGGCCACACGATCTCTTAGTTGCTCTCCTCTGTTTTTATCAACTTGAGCAGCATTGCCACCACGCCAATCGCTGGTGATTGGCGTGGGCAACATAGCCGCCGCAGACAAATGAAGTGTCTGCCCAGGAGCATGAGATTGAACCCCTGGGTGTTCGCCATCAACGGCTTTGAGGGTTTTAAAGACTGCTGTAGTTAAACCATCACCAGCCTTGTCGCTGCACCCCTTACGGTTGTGATTACCGTGAACGGTTGGAGTGGGAAGTGTTGCGAAGTGTTTTTGAGCTTCAGGTAACTGGTCGGCAGCGATCGCCTTTAGCAATACCTGAAGACTTGTAATACACTTCCTCTCACCTCCTTTCATCCGTTTTTTCATTGCCATATGCGCTGCTGGCGATTTATTGTCGTCATTCGCTACGGGCGTAGGCAGCATTTTAGGATAAGTCCCAAGGTCAATTCCCGCTAAAGCGCTTCTGAGCGCCCATCCATGCCGCCCTTCAAGTTCAGCGGGAGTCGGTTTTGTCCGCCTGTTGTCATTGTCATTCGCTGTCGGAGTCGGAAGGATATGCAACGATCCAGACCCTCTCCCGTCGATGGCATCCACCCACCTCGGCGCATGAAACAATGCTCCATTCTGCATCGTAGCCGACTTGGGCAAGCTCCCAGAGTACGCGTTCCATCCCCCGTCCAAGCAAAGCTGCGACGTTTTCAAGGACAACGATCCTGGGACGAATCTCGCAAATGAGTCGGATAATTTCAAAGAATAGTCCTGACCTTTCGCCTTCAATGCCTGCTTGTTTCCCAGCGTTCGAGATATCCTGGCAGGGGAAGCCTCCAAAAATGGCGTCAATGCGTTCAATTCCGGCATCTCTAAGAGACTGAGCTGTAAGTGTTGTGACATCATTAAAAACTGGAATCCCAGGATAACGAAGGTTTAATACTTTCTGGCAATAAGGATCAATTTCGCAGAAGGCCACCGTCTCAAATCCACCCACAAGGTCGGACGCAATTGCAAACCCCCCAATGCCTGAGAATAGATCTAGGACATTCATTGAACAATCAAAGTCCGTTTCACCGGTGCCCCATATCGCACCCGCAGCTTATAAATATTGCGAGAGTTAGTGGTGATAGTCACGAAGGACATTCCGCTAACGGGACGTTCTCCTTTATTGATGAGCAACGATGTTGGGGCAGAGCCGGAGCATCCCGCCTCTTTGCACATTGTGCCATCTAACGGCTGTACGTTGACCCAGCCAGGAGGTGTAACGATGACGGAGCGGATCTTCTCTCCGGTCTTGATCTGAAGGGTGACACCTTGCGAATCGGTGCGAACCTCAGTGACCCGATTGATGGCCCAGGATGGGGCAATTTGGGCTGTATCGATGGTATTTAATGCGATGAGTAGTGGGATTAGCATAATCAATCCAAAAGGTTGAAATCGTTCAAAAGCTCTTGTCTCGTAACAAAAAAGCCCTTCCCATCAGGGACACCTAAAAGTGCTCCTTCTCCGTGGTCGCAGAGCCATTCCCCATCAATATCAAAAATGGTGGCACAGTCATCAGAGTTAGCCCAACAAGGCCCCCACCATTCCCTAGAATCTAAAGGGAATATCTGATCGTTTGCAGACTTTGTCCACCCTAGAAACTCCAACCATTCATACTCGTCCTCAAGGACAAGCACGTCTCCCTTCGTGAGATTTTTTAATTCTTGTTCTTTCATGGTGCTAAAAGGTTTTTGCCGGCTCGATTCTGTTCATACCACTCGAAGAATTCTGGCTGCCATTCCTTGAGTTTTCCCAAGACCATCCAAGCAAGAACTTGTGCCTCAATCTGGGTATCGGAAAGAGTTCGTTGGTCTAGTGCGTGAAGAATAGCGCGAATTGTCCCAGCCATTGTGAAGTTTTGACGATAACCAGAGGAAAGAACCCGACGCGCATATTCTTCTGGCTTGCCGGACTCAACAAGCAAGGCATATTTGACGGTAGAAGCATGAGCTGCCTCAAAATACTGTGCGCGATCGCCATCTGTCACTTCATATGTTCCAGATCGAGTCGCGTAAACTCCGACAGGTTGACAGTAGAAAACAGATTCAATGGGGATTTCGTACTTGGCTGCGGCAATCATGCGATCGCCTGTATACCTCATGCTTTGGCAGAGAGGAAAAACACCAGGAAAAATCTGAGTGGGAACCTCAACGTCAAACTGTGAATTTTGATGCCGAACCCATTGCATCACACAGTCATGCGGAAAACCGCCGATGTGTAAGGCAACGTAACCGTAATTCAAGACTGACCAATGCTTGCGCTTTAGTTCATGCCTGATAACGGCATCCGCTGAACTGACTGGAGGCTTGTCGTCTAATGAAAAGCCTTCTGTAACGCAAGTATGTTGTGCAGACCAGATCCCTTTTGCCGCATTCGCTGAGGAACTATTTAGATCGATCTCAACTCGAAAGTAAGAGTCGTTTATTTGAATCATCGGTACACCTCAAAAGTTTCCCTCGCCACATCACAAGATCTGCCAATCACGACACAAAGCAATAGGAATGAAATTGCAGACTCTCTAGTTACGCGAACCTCAACCGCATTATTGAATGGGGCTATCGCTAGCAAGGACGCTAAAGCAATTGCGCTAGTCCCCAACATGTATTTGTTCTTGTCTCGAAAATCGTTGATGACTTGTCTTGCCGTGATCATTAATCTTCTCCTAAAAAATGAGATCGCAGCTAAAGAGCTGCAATCTCACAGTAGCTAGAGATGCCTGTCTATTCCAGGCTGTCACGCAGGTTCGTCGTTTATGGGGTCTGATTTCCTGCCAGCAAGCGACCCGTAAAAAAAATTAGTTGAATCGTGCCGTCGCGCCCTTCACTAAACCTTTGCAGACGTACCCAACAGTTTTCCCATCAGAAGCCGTCACCTCGTATCGATAGACGTCGCCGTTGCTGCATCCAAAAACTGCAAATTTCCCATTAGATACTGTTGGGCTTTTTACTATTGACTCAGCCGCTCGGAGAACGGATTGGTCTGGGAGTGGAGATTGAATAGCCAGGAAGAACAGTCCTCCCACCATCAAAATAGTTCCTCCAACCACGAAAAAAGCTAAACACACTGTTACCAAATCATCCCAGTTTTTTCTTGGCATTTATTTCGCTCTGTCAGAAGACAAAAATTCCTGTTGTTCTTGTTGTGGGAGCTGCTCAGTCTCCCCAGTCCGAGATTCTTCGTCCGGTTCCGATGCTTTGAAAGGGGGAGGCATGGGAGTGCCTCCATGTGAGGGGTGTAAAAGTGGGCCGTTTTGTTGCAGGACGAGTAACATAATCAAAAACCTACTGCTTTACATGGAACAGAAGCGATTGATGCCGATACATAATTGTAGGAAGTTGTCGAGAAAGTATATGCAAAGCATAGACCTGTCTTTGCCTCTTGCATGTATTTAATCTCTGGGAGATTTGATACTTGACTGGGGATATATTGATCACATCCCCCGACAAGTAACATGCATAGAATTAAAGCAAAAAGAAATTTTGCTTTGCTGATCACCGAGCCACCTCGGTCAGCTCAATGTCCTCGTTAGCGACCAACGCAATGGAGGTTTTGGGCTTGAGGTAAAAAGAAGTTGGTGCATTGCGTCTAGACCGTTGCTCTGGCTCTAAAGCGCTATTGACGCTATCTAACCCCTCAACGGCAGTAGACTGAATGACCCGATCTCCGAAGCTATCTCCTTGGGGCATCATGGACGCAACCCCAACATTCAGAAGAGACCTTCCAAGTCGCGACAAAACACGACCTGCTCCTCCTCGTTGCCCAGGTTCTTTGATTTTTGCCTCAATCATTCCATCTCCCATAGAGGCTGTCAGCATCCCCGGCTTAATTGCAAAAAGTTTGCCGGATGGAGTTTCGATTCGGGTGACACTAGCCATAATGAACTGGCCCGAAGTCCCTTTCTCGGATTGGGCAATAGCGATTGACCCTTTCGGAATGACTGTCTCACCATTTTTAAAATCAGCTCGAACTTTGATCCGAATCTCTTCGCCGACGGGGAAACTATCGTTGGCATCCCAAGACAGAAACGCCATGGTCTGGCCCTTGATCGTCGCATCAGCCGGAATCATTGCGAGTCGTGCAACAAGACGTTGACGGGATTCTTCCTCAACCTCTTGGGGGTACTTATTCGAATATTCAATCGCGGTCAACGGAGCTTCAGCGTCCTTTGGTGCGGGGCTGATGGCAACGGGTTCTGTCGCCGTTTTGTCGATTCCATCATAAATGGCGATCGCTTCATCTGTCTTAGTCGAACCTGTGGGGACAGTCGCTACGGTGTTTTCTGCTCCCATGTCAACGTCAGGTCCTTCCTCTGTGACGGATGCGTATAATGCGCTCACTGCCTCGGGCAACGGTTCGGGCTTGACCTCTGCCACTGGGCGCAAAGCCGCTGGAGCAAATGGACGAACCGGAGTCGGCGCAGGCGGAGCCGAGGCAACTGGACGGAATGCCCGTTCAGGTGCATAAGACCGTTGAGAATAAGGCCCTTGACGTGCTGGCACGTAAACAACAGAAGGAGGAACTCTTTTGGACGCAACCACAGGTTTTTTCTTTCCCACCGCAGGCTTGTCGGCAGCAGGCTTTTCTGCCACGGGAAAAGAAGGTGATTGCTCAGCCTTTGGCAAAAAGTTGTCGGTCTTTGGCTTGTCTTGGAATGGGTCTACTCCCGCTGGTGCAACGGCAACAACCTTATTGGTGTTACCCAGGTATGACCCTAATCCATAAACAAGGAGAATAAATCCTACTCCGCCTCCAGTGACCATCATCCAAAGCGCTGCCGCTGTTTTGCGAAAGGGAACCGCTTGGACGTGCGCATCGGGATTTTCCACGGATTCATCGGGCGCAAGAGAGAACGTTGCCGGAGTAGGGTCGGCGGCTGTCGCTTGGAGAAAATCATCCCAGTCTTTTGCTTGTGTCATGATTTAAAAAGAAGTGTTGGTGTAAGGAAGAATTCGAGTTAAATACAGCCCCCGCTGCTGAGAAAAAGTCACGGCTACGTTATAAGGATTTTTCGCGCCATTAGCAGTTGGGCGTAAAAATTCTCTGGTATAAATCCAATAGTATTTACTGAATTTACGAGTGTCAACAGACCCAACTGACTCGGTAAATTCTATCTCTATCGGGGTTCTCATTTCGTTCCCATTTTTCCCCTCCTTGAATTCTTCTGAAACCCCAATCTTTGTAACCTTAATTGTCCTTGAGTCTTGAGATTTAGCCTCATCAAAGTTTTTCGGCTTAAATGATAGGATCCATTTCATCACTGGCTCTTGAGATTCAGGAGCCACCAAGTGCTGATAGGCATAGGCTGCCGAAGTAAATTTGCCATAAGGCGTAATCGCTCCTGGGTCTATGCCGCTTTCGCATTGCTTGAAGAGCTTTACACTCCTCTCCTGCTTGGCAATCTCCTTGCAGGTTGACTGAAACTCAGCGGTTGTGCGCTTAACCCATGAAAATGATGAAATGATTTCAGCAATAAATTGCTCACGGTTTTCATCTTCCGTAACTTTTTTCCCCATTACCATCTGCCGATCTTGTCCAATTTGGACAGGGATGTTACGACTAGCAAGCCTGTCCAATTTTGTAGTGAGGTTGGCATTGCTGATGCACTGGCCAATCATGGAAAAAATGACAAAGATAGGCAAAGTCTTCCCCACAACAGGAAGGATTGATTTCACCAAAGATAGATTTTTTCCTGTTTGCATAATTCACTCTCTTGCATACAACCACAGTACAGTCTACTTGACGATTTCGTCAAGGGGCAGCATATGCGGAGGTTATGAAATCAGAGAATGCATCCCCTTCTACGCTTGCCGACAGAAGGTTTTGGGATTTCTGGATTTCGTCCTCCCATGCTATTTTCTGTTGAACCGAGAGTTGTTCACTAGCGGTCTGATTGCCATCGTATTGAGCAAGTTTAGCTTCCTCTTGTTCTCGGATTTGTTTTTGCTGAAGCGCGATAGAATATGTGCTGTTGAGTGCATTCTTTTTGATGATGTCTTGAGTGTTGTCAAGTGATTGAATCTCCGTCGTTGTCTTTATTGAATCCTCTAACACTTTCTGCACAGCATCGCGCCCATCTTTCATTGCCTTTTGCCCATCTTTTCCCGTTATGGCTTGGTACTGGGCATTTTGAACCTTTGTCCAGGTTGCGATCTTGGTATTATCAAGCTGAGTTGTGATCCGTGGGCGGAAACGAGTATCGGTAAGCCCAGGGCTTATTGCGCTTGAGTTCCCTGGACTTGCCGCATCTGCATCTTTTGTCGAGGCATAGACTGAGTCTTTGATTGTCTCATAGGCTTTTTCCCAGTCAACACTTCCAGCCGCCCCTAGGAGTCCCTCGCAATCAATGCTAGGGTCAGAGCACTCAGCCAGCCCATTCACGTCTAGTTTGCCGAGAATCCCAGGGAGTGAGCTAAGCAACGAATCAAGCGATTTGCCTTGGATGGCTCCCAACGCCATTTTCCCAATTTGAGAGTAGAAATCTAACTTGCTGAGAATCGCTCCAAAATCAAAGGCAGCAATCCCCTCCCCAAGGTTAAAAGCGGATGCATTTAAGGGGGTCAACAATAGGAAAATTGCGGAAAGCGTAACGGCTGTTTTTTTCATAGAAAACCCTTCAGTGTCCTGACGATTATTTGACTGGGTAGTTTAACTGGCAAACGTTTGGGTCTCTCCCGTCTTTGATGCAACGCTCATGAAATGCAACGAATGGGCTTTCAATATTTCTAGACAGTTGGTGTTCTTTTGGCACCATCAAGAACATCAACGGAGCAATTACCTGCATCGCTGCCGAGAATATAAGGATTTGGATTTTATACCTCCAAAGCAAATAAAGTGGAAGCGGCAGAATTAATCCTGTTTTTCTATCGTGAATGTACATTTTTCCCTACCTAAGGCTAGTTATATTGTTTGTCACATTACTTGCTGTCCCGCTCAGTGTTGAGATTACGGAGAAAATTGCCATAAGCCCACAGACAAGAGATGTTAATGAGATTGAGAAAACGTACAACCCTCCCGAAACGGAAGAACCTGAAACCGTCACAATCGCTAAAATCGTGACCAGCATTCGTAGGAACAGGGACGACACCCAGATCTGAAAGATCCCAGAGAACCATCGCACCCAAGTGCCCTTAAAGGCAGGAGCAAAAGAGAGTGCAATTGACAGGGGGAAAAACACGTTCATAAGCGTTTGAAGTGCCCCAATGACGATCCCAAACGCTGATGAGACAAGCATCAGCGTCGCATAGACGACTGGATTGGTAAAACCTGTCCCGGTTCCAATTAGGATATCAGAGGCAGCCTTGCCCGCCCCTGCGACTGCGGAATTTAGTGCTCCAGAAATGTTAGTTGCTTGGTTTGCAAATTTTCCGTTGCGAAGGAGAACCTGATCGGAGTATTTTTCCATATTAATAGCCCATTGAGCACTTCTAAATGGATCGAGCTGTTTCGACACCGCGTTGAACGCATCGTCGTAACAGGTTTGCCGTTGAGTCTGGTCAAGGGTAGCAGAGCATGTTACCTGCGCCTTGAAAATGGACTGCTCAATCTGCGCCTTGGCATTGGCCTGTTTTACCGCCGAACCTCCAGCAAGTGTGGACTTGCCCCCCGTCGCAAGGATGTAAGTCTGGAAGGAATTGAGAAGGTCATTAGTCCCCACCACAACGTTTTGCATCGCGAAGCCTTGTCCAACAGGGTTCCATAGGAGTAATGCTAAAAACAGAGGGGTGAGAAATTCAACTGGGTCGAAGGGAACCAGGACCTGCGCCTCAGCGCAGCGCTGCATCCAAGGAAGAATGCGAAACAAAAACATGACCAGCGCAATAATGATCGAAACGGTTGCGACTGCCCCAAATATCTCGCTGCGAATGACGACATCATTCCCAGCGCGCATTTGTTGGTAGATCCCATTGGCGGATTGAACGTTGACCCATTGCGCGGCATTGTCAAGGGGGCTGGATCCTATTGCCGTGGTTGCTGCGTTTCTGAGTGCCTCGGCCAATACTGGGTTGGGTACCGTCTGCGCTGAAACCTTCTCTGCAACCAAAGTAAAAACTGCGGCTCCCGAGATAATCTTGATGGTTTTATTTCGCATGAATGGATTGCCCTCTTAGGATCTTTGCACCAGCATCAATCATGCTGTATTTATTGTCTGGATATTGAGCCTTCATCTGTGCTTTGAGGTCTAGCTCGTTCGCTTCATTCATGACCATGAATAGGCTGCGGAAGTCTGGGTAATCTGTCGCAAACAAGTGCCCTTCTTTAGTTGCAATCAAGAAATTTCGTCCAAATTCGTCATCTTTTGGGAAAAATGATGCTTCGGTACATTGAACAAGTGCATCACGAGAAATCTTGGCTTTATC
>JAGVDA010000325.1 GCA_020058975.1 Thermosynechococcus sp. WC_1
CCAGGTTTACCGCATTGACCATTACTTAGGGAAAGAAACTGTCCAAAACCTGCTGGTCTTTCGGTTTGCCAACGCCATCTTTGAGCCACTTTGGAATCGACAGTTTGTCGATCACGTCCAAATTACGGTGGCAGAAACCGTTGGGGTCGAAGACCGCGCTGGCTACTACGAAAGTGCAGGGGCACTGCGAGACATGGTACAAAACCATATTTTGCAGCTTCTGTGCCTCACGGCAATGGAACCGCCTAATGCCCTAGACGCAGACAGTATTCGTAATGAGAAAGTGAAGGTTTTGCAGGCGATGCGCCTAGCAGACATCAATAACCTAGAGCATTCTGCAATTCGCGGTCAGTATAGCAAGGGCTGGATGAAGGGCAAGCCCGTAGAAGGCTATCGACAAGAGCCAGGGGTTGATCCCGACTCCAACACCCCGACTTTTGTCGCTATGAAGCTCATGATTGATACCTGGCGCTGGCAAGGGGTTCCCTTTTACCTGCGCACAGGGAAGCGACTGCCTAAAAAGGTGAGCGAAATCTCGATTCACTTCAGAGAAGTGCCCTTTTTAATTTTTCAGTCTGCTGCACAGCAGGTTAACCCGAACGTGTTGACCCTGCGAATTCAGCCTAATGAGGGAATTGAGCTACGCTTTGAGGTCAAAATGCCAGGGCCTGATTTGCGAACGAGATCGGTTGATATGGACTTTGGGTATGGTGCAGCCTTTGGTGCCACTAGCGGTGAGGCTTACGATCGCCTCCTTTTGGACTGCATGATGGGAGATCAAACCCTCTTCACCCGCGCGGATGAAGTAGAAGCCGCTTGGCGCGTTGTCACCCCTGCTCTTACAGTGTGGGAGTCTCCTACCAATCCGGCAGACATGCCTACCCATGAAGCCGGAACCTGGGAGCCGGAGGCCGCTGAGCAGTTACTCAATCGTGATGGTCGTCGTTGGCGCAGACTTTAGATGTTGTTACTTACTTAAGCGCTGTTATCCACTTAAAGGCATAAAACGTAGACGTTATGATCACTTCTCCTGCCCCTCTAATTGCGCTGAAAGCTCCTCAAAATGTCTCTCTTGAAGAGGTGAATGGGGAACTCAATAAAATTTGGACAACGGATTTAGCAGCGGATGATGATGGCACTTTGGCAGGTGCAACACGGGCTAAAACCTTTAGTCTAATTGTGTACGAACCTTCTGAAACGCAACAGCTTTTAGCAGAGCTGGGCTACTACAAAGGCCCCATTGATGGGGTGGATGGACCACGAACAAAGGCCGCGATTCAGGTAGCTCAAAACCACTTGGGTCTAATGATGAATGGCTATTCTTCACCAGAGCTGCTGGTCACGCTGCGAGAGCAGCTAATGTCGAGGCGATCGCAGCAAAACGACGCCGCTCCCATCCCGCAAGTCTCCTACGCACTTGATGCGGGGGGAGCAGGCGTTGCCGATGAAGTTGCCAGCCAAAACCCGTGTCGCATTATTACCCTATGTCCGATTCCAGAATCGACAGGGAGCGTGACGGCTCAGGTTTCGGCTTACTGCCCCGTCCAAAAACAGAGCAGTGGCAGCTTAATCTGCTGCGAATACATCACCCTTAAGGGCACGGAGGAAGAGTTGGCAGAGGCCAGTGGCTTCATCCAGTCTTTGCTGATTGCGGACTTGCCTAAGTTTTTGTGGTGGAAGTCGATCCCCGATCTCCAGCAGGATCTATTTCGCAAACTTTCATCCTTCACTAACTTGGTCATTGTAGACTCCAGCACTTTTCTAGAAGCGACCACCGCCTTAGTGAACATCCAAAGCCTGCATCAAAAAGGCATCAACATTGCGGATCTCAACTGGCGGCGATTAGCGACTTGGCAAGAGCTAACGGCAGAGGCTTTTGACCCACCCTCTCGACGCGCGGCGCTCAAAGAAGTAGATCGCTTTGTTTTAGATTATGAGGCGGGTAATGCATCTCAGGCATTTTTATACTTGGGCTGGTTAGCGAGCAGATTAAACTGGCACTTTGTCTCGAGTACCCATGAAGGGGGCGACTACGATCTGTGGCGCATTAAATTTACCAATGACGAACAGCTCAACATTGAGGCTGAACTCGCTGCCATTCCGGTGGGGAATCCGGGGAATGTGCTGGGTGATTTGATTGATCTAAAGTTAGCTTCGACAAACTTGGAGGCCGACTGCTGTACGGTGATTTGCTCCGAAACGCGAGGCTGTATGCGGATGGAGGCAGGGGGAGGTGCCCAATCCTGTCGCGTGCAGCATGTTTCGCCACTGACGGAGCATAGCCCAGAAGTGTTGATGAGCCAGCAGCTTCAGCGCTGGGGGCACGACATTTTGTTTGAGGAAAGCCTTGTGGTAGCAGCCCAGATTCTCTTGGCGGCTTAGAGACTTAAAAGGCTTCTGGGGAGGTGTGAGCTTAAATCTAGGCTCAATATGATTTCTTTTTTATCTTGCTGCGTTGCCATGAGCAATGTGGCCGGATCTTTAAAGGCAACGGCACTAATTTCTTGATGGGCTGTTAAGGGAAGTTTCGCCTGCGCCACGGTTCTGCCCCGCCGATTGAGGCAGGTGATATTGCCTAGGCGATCGCCCAAGATATAGCCCCAATATGCCGTACAAACCCAGTCTGCGCCCAGGGTAAGGGGAACTTGCTTAATTTTGAGCGGAGAGAGGCTGATGATTAGCCCTGTCGCATTCTGAGCCTCGGTAATAGCAAAAAGCTGATTTTGGGCGCGGCTGAGAATGGCGGTTTTGATCACGCCTTCAAAATCGTAAGTCCAGTAAGACTGACCCCGACGATTCCAAAACTGTAGGCGCTGCCGCTGGCGGTGTGGATCGAGGGGATCTGCCGTGGGGGTATAGGCAATCAGTAGGTGGCGATCGCTAGTAATCCAAACTTGCGCTGCCTTGTCCTCTAGCTCAGTGATGGCTGCGGTAGAAAGATCCGAAAATCTACCAATTTTGAGATGGCTGCTAGGCCGCACCTGAGGAAAATCTGAATGAGGCTTGGGAGCATCGTTGAGGCTTTCGCCAGAGAGCATCGCGAGCCACCGACCCTGAGGGTCTACATCAACACAAACACTGAGGAATGACCCGGACAGATGAGAAATAGGTAACGTTCCTAGCGACTGCATTTTGCCCGTCGATTTTAGCCAAAGATTGAGTCCTTGCTCTGCTTGGGTTGCAATTATGCAGCCCTGAGGTCTAAGCCAAAGTTGAAGAATGGCCTGCTCAAGCTCAAGGTAGGGCTGAAGCTGTTCGGGCTGAATTTTTAGGTACCGAGCAAAGGGTTGGGAGTTTGATTTTAGCCGCTGAAAAGCACTCTGCTGTGGTAATACAGGGTCTAATGGCTGAACCACAGCGGTAGAATTTGCATGGTAAAGACTGGTGATGACTGTCTCAAGGACGAGTCTCATTTCTGTGGCGGAGCCATAGCGATGCTGCGGCAGTTTTTGAAGGGCTTTGCGAATGATGGCCTTAAGTAGCGTTGGGATAGGCTTAGGGATGCGTAAGGGCTGATTAAAATGAGCCTTCATCACGTCCATCGGCATTCCAGAGAAGGGTCGCTCCCCAGAGACAAGTTCATAGATTAGTACGCCGATCGCATATAAATCTGACTCTGGTGAATAGCGACCGTAAAATCGTTCGGGAGCCATGTAGGCAGGCGATCCCGTGTCGCCTGAACTGTTGACTCGCGCTTCTGGTTGCCCCATAAAGCGGGCGATCCCAAAATCTGCAACTTTGGCAGTCCAGCCTTGAGCGCTCACGTCTAGCAGAATATTTTCAGGCTTGAGATCGCAATGAATAATGCGGTGCTGATGGATATGCTCTAGCCCCCGCAAGGTATCTTGCACCAACTCTAATCTTTGAATCAGAGAAAGTTCTATTTTGGACTCAATGAGCTGCCGCAACGTGCCGCCCTGGCAGTAGTCCATGACAATGTAGCGCCCAACCTGCCTGTACTCAACCCCATGAAAGCTGACGATATTGGGATGGTTGAGTCTTACCAAAATCGCCAGCTCTTTTAAAAAGCTGTTCGTTGGAAACCGGAGGTGATCTAGACTTTTAAGGGCAAAAAGCTGACCTGTCGTGCGATCGCACCCGCAAAATACCTTGCCGAACTGACCCTGCCCAACTTCTCCTAAGATGTGATAACGCGAGTTTTTCATTCTGTTGACAGGCGATTTGAGGGCATCTTAAGGCGCGTATCGGATCTAACACGCTTAAGATGCCCATCCTTTATCTGACATTATGCATACAAATGCCTGTCTTTTTAGAATCGACGAAGTGATTCTGCCGTTTTAGGTTGGGCAGGCCGCTTTTACACAAATAGTTCATCCACTGCCAATCGTTTTTCGGGTTCCAAGGACAGTTCAGGTGGATTGAGTCTTACGGTTGTAGATTCGACGGTCATGTCACCTGCATGGACACTTTCACTGAGTTCACGGGCGGTGTGATAGCTGTCCAAATCGCCGCTCTCAAAGAATAGCTTAGTGGCGGTTCGCAAATGGGCGATCGCCTGCTGTTTTTGTCCAGCATGGGCGAAGGCAGATCCGAGCTGCATGTAGGCTTGAGCATAGTTAGGGTTAACCCGTAGGGCTTCGGTATAAGCCGCCATTGCATCCTTAAATTCGCCGCGCTTTTCTAGCTCTAGTCCACGGCGGTAGTAGCTTTCTTCTAAAGTGCTTTCCATCAGCTCTGACTGCTTTTGCGCCATTGTTTCGGACTGCTCTCTTAAAGTCTCAATTTGAGTATCAAGATTAAGCAGGGTTTCATTGACCTCATCAATGCGGTTATTGGTAGTGTTGAGCTGAATCATCAGAATCCGATCGGTTCCTGCAAGAGCTTCAGTGGTTTCCTTTACCTCATGCAGTCTTTGATGGTAATGCTCAATATGTTCATGCATCGCGGACTGCATCTGCTGTCGCTGCTTAAAGTTAAGTGCAGCCGCCAAAGACAGGGGCAGTGCCGTTAGCATAATGAAGTTTTGAGTGGCAGCACCCCCAATAGCGACCCCAACGGCACCTAAAATTGATGCCCCTTCTAACCAGCCCAGTCCATTAGATTGAGCCTTATTGTTTTCTTTGCTCTCTACATTTTGAGACATAACCATTTCTCGATACCTTCAGTACAGTTCGACCAACAAAAAAGAGTGAATATCCGACAAAATCTATGGGCAGTGCGGCAGCAATCAGAACCCTAGCCAAGAATGGCTCGGATTAGCCCCACCACGGGCGACATAAACTTATACTCATCCGTTGACAAATATTTGCCCATCACGGTGGGCCAAACTTGACAGGCCACCTGAGCGGGTCGTTCAACCCCAAACGCCTTGATGATGGTGCGATGCCATAGCAATAAGCCTTCTCGCAGAAAGTCTAGATCGCTAAACAGCATGGCGGCTGACGCAACTCTTAAAACATGTTTTTGGTCGCGCTTGAAAAAATTAGAGACATCTTGAGTGCCTTTAAACAAAGAGCTGCCATCCGTCGTTTTGACCGTAGTGTGAAGATCTTCGAGCAAAAACGCCTCATTGTCTCTGACCATTTTGTAAGCTGCCACACGTTGAGGAGCCGTTTTTAAATAGTCTTTCAAAAACTGAAGTTCTTCGGCAGAAGCATA
>JAGVDA010000393.1 GCA_020058975.1 Thermosynechococcus sp. WC_1
AACGGAAAAATAGCACACCCACCAGGGTTTGTCTGTGATGTTGCAAAAACTCATTTGAATTTTAGGTATAAAAACCGCTTCATTCAGACGCACCTTCTGAGATATGATCGTTGGGGTCATGACTGACTGACTTTTTAAGTGAGTTATAAAAAAGAGGATAGGACGCAGTGATTAGAGTAGCGATCAATGGGTTTGGGCGCATCGGACGTAACTTCATGCGGTGCTGGCTGCAGCGACCAAGCAGCAATATTGAGATCGTTGCCATTAATGACACCTCAGATCCTAGAACCAATGCTCACCTGCTGCGCTACGATTCTATGCTGGGCGTATTAGATGCCGAGATTAGCGCAGACGATAACTCCATTACAGCCAACGGTCACGTCATTAAGTGCGTCTCTGACCGGAATCCAGAAAATCTGCCTTGGCGCGAGTGGAATATTGACATCGTTATTGAATCCACAGGTGTTTTCATCTCTCCAGAAGGTGCAGGTAAGCACATTAATGCAGGGGCAAAGAAAGTCGTCATTACGGCACCTGGCAAGGGTTCAGTACCCATGTACGTCTTTGGGGTCAACCACCAAGACTACAAAACCAGCGACGACATTATCAGTAATGCAAGCTGCACCACCAACTGCCTAGCCCCCATCGTCAAAGTGCTGCACGAAGAATTTGGCATCTTGCAAGGCATGATGACCACCACCCACAGCTACACCGGCGACCAGCGCATTTTAGATGCAAGCCACCGCGACCTTCGCCGCGCACGAGCTGCGGCTGTCAATATTGTGCCCACCTCAACGGGTGCGGCAAAGGCTGTGGGTCTAGTCATTCCGGCATTGGCTGGCAAGTTAAACGGTATTGCGCTGCGTGTGCCTACCCCCAACGTTTCGGTGGTTGATTTTGTTGCGCAGGTTGAAAAGTCAACCATTGCAGAGCAGGTCAACCAAGCGCTTCAAACGGCTGCGGCAACTTCCATGAAGGGCATTTTGCACTACAGCGACATTGAGCTGGTTTCCAGCGACTATAAAGGTCACCCCTGCTCTTCTATTATTGACGCTGCCCTCACAATGGTGATGGGTGGTCACATGGTGAAGGTTGTGGCATGGTACGACAACGAATGGGGCTATAGCCAACGTGTGCTTGACTTGACCGAGTACGTTGTTTCTAAGTGGTAGAGTAGCAGCAGCGGCAGCATTCTAAAAATCGGTACAGAAGACAGCAATGAAAGATAAGCTCATGCTGATGATTCCGGGGCCTACCCCAGTTCCGGAATCTGTCTTGTCTGCTTTAGGGCGGCACCCGATGGGGCATCGCAGTGCCGACTTCAGCAAGATTATGGCGCAGGTTTTAACCGACCTGAAGTGGCTGCACCAGACGACCAATGACGTACTGGTGCTAACCGCCAGCGGTACGGGTACAATGGAAGCTAGCATTGTAAACTTCCTGAGTCCTGGTGATCGCGTTTTAGTCTGCTGCAATGGCAAATTTGCTGAACGTTGGGCGGATATGTGTGATGCGTTTGGCCTAGCGGCAGAGCGCATCAGCGCACCGTGGGGTAAGGCGCTAGATCCAGAGGCGGTTCGTGCAGCCTTAGAAGCCGATACTACTAAGCAAATTAAAGCCGTCATCATTACCCATAGCGAAACCTCGACGGGCGTTATCAACGACCTAGAGAGCATTAGCCGCCATATCAAAGCCCACGGCACGGCACTAAGCGTTGTGGATGCCGTGACCAGTTTAGGTGCTGCTTCAGTTCCCATTGATGAGTGGGAACTAGACGTAGTCGCGTCAGCCTCTCAAAAGGGCTACATGATGCCTCCTGGCTTGGGGTTTGTATCCGTGAGTGCAAAAGCATGGGATGCCTACAAGGTTGCAAAGCTGCCTAAGTTTTATCTAGACCTTGGTAAATATCGCGCTGAAGCGATTCAGAATACGACGCCCTTTACGCCTGCCATCAACCTTGTGTTTGGGCTTCAGGTTGCCTTAGAAATGATGAAACAAGAAGGGCTAGAAGCCATTTTTGCCCGTCATCATCGCCATAAGATTGCCACTCGTGCGGCTATCCGAGCGCTCGGTCTATCTCTGTATGCTCAAGATGATGCTGTGGCAAGCCCTGCTATTACAGCGGTGGTCACTGCACCTGTTGAAGCAGAAAAGCTGCGGTCTTACCTTCGCCAACGCTTCGATATTGCCTTAGCGGGTGGTCAAGACGAACTCGAAGGCAAAATTGTGCGGATAGGCCATCTTGGGTTTGTGTGCGATCGCGATATTTTGACCGCAATCTCTGCGTTAGAGGCTGTCTTGCCAGAACTAGGTCATACAGCCTTTACGCCTGGGGCTGGAGTGAGCGCAGCCTGTAAAGTGCTCACAGCGTCGTAAAATGTCTGCCCAAGATAAGCGAGCAGAAAACTAGGCGGTTTCTAGCCAGTCATAAATACTGCTGAGCTGATCTAAAGTAATGAGGCCATAGTGCCACAAGATAATCGGCAACGAGCCAGAGCGTTGGTTACATTGGCGCAGGGCTAAATCAATCGAGTCACTGGGCAACAGCAGCTCTTCTTTTAGAAAACCTAGCAGTCGATTTTGTGTGTTGGTAACAGCAGCCATAAATTCACCCCCAATAATTTGAAGCCGCAGGTATAGATTGATGAAGCGGTGATATACCTGCTTTAATCCAGACCAATTAGTTTATTTAACTGATTTAACGATATTTTGACGGATTTAGCATCCATAAAAATACTGAACCTTCGCTTGTCAAAAGACTGATAACGGAACGCTGAAAGGCGTGGAGATCAGTATTTTGACCAAAGCTAGGGAGGTCTATCGAGCCAGAAGCTGCATAACCTTGATGTTATGAATACAGAGAACTCGCTCAAAGCCTATTGATACTCACACCTAAGTATCTGAGAGACTTTTTACCCTTTTCTCAAACGTGGGCAAAAGTTAATGCTGTTTCTATAGGTCAGCTTGAACTCTAAGGTCGTCCTTGCATTGATACCTATACTCTTTAGACTTAAACTCTGCACGTCCTTACACCAGTCCACAGAAGATAACATGCTGATGTAGGGCTTCTAGCTTACTTAAGGTTCTCTTTAGAAACAGATCTAACCTTCATTGCTTGGCGTAGAGAAGATTAGACGGCTCGAATTGGGTACGCTGAGACAAGAGAACTTGATTTTGCTTCAGACCAATATTGTGCAGCCTAAGCAAGCGCCCTTGTTGCAAGCCAGACCTATCACTCTAAAGGTAGAAAATTCTTATTGCTTCTAGTAGAGTGCAGTAAACTGTAAAGGACTCAGATTAGATAATGACTAATTGATATAAATCTTTATCAATGTAGCCCATAGTATAGAACCACTAGGAGATTCAACAGATATGCCCCAACTCCAGGCTAGCCCGGACATTGATTTTCATAGTGATACCTACCGTGACGCCTATAGCCGAATCAATGGAATCGTGATTGAAGGCGAACAGGAAGCTCACGAAAACTACATCCGTCTAGCGGAGATGCTGCCGAATCACAAGGACGATCTCTTGCGTCTCTCTAAGATGGAGGCTCGGCATCGCAAGGGGTTTGAAGCCTGCGCTCGGAATCTTAGCGTTACGCCAGACTTAGGCTTTGCGAGTCAGTTTTTTGCCAGCCTCCATGAAAATTTTCAGGTTGCCGCCAGTGAAAATAAGGTGGCAGCTTGTTTGGTGATTCAGTCGCTGATTATTGAATGCTTTGCGATCGCCGCCTACAACATCTACATCCCCGTCGCGGATGACTTCGCCCGTAAGATTACCGAGGGCGTGGTCAAAGATGAGTACAGCCACCTTAACTTTGGAGAAGTTTGGCTTAAGGACAACTTTGAGGCGACCAAGGAAGAAGTTGAAGCTGCCAATCGCCAAAATTTGCCCATCGTCTGGCGAATGCTCAATGAAGTGGAAAAGGATGCAAAAGTCCTGAACATGGAAAAAGAGGCGCTTGTCGAGGACTTCATGATTCAGTATGGCGAAGCCCTCAGCAATATTGGCTTTACCACCCGCGACATTATGAAGATGTCTGCCTATGGCTTAGTAGCTGCTTAGTTAACGCTCGTAGCGCTCACTAGCGAAACCAAAAACACGTCCTAGCGACGTGTTTTTTGGTTTAATCCAATAGAAGAATGAGTGAAGCATGTCCCAAAGACCTATCGGAATTGATTTATTTGCAGGGGCAGGGGGACTTAGCCTAGGCTTTGAGCAAGCTGGGTTTGATGTGGTCGCGGCGGTTGAGGTAGACCCTGTCCATGCGGCGGTTCACAAGTTTAATTTCCCTGACTGCGCGGTGTTGCCTCAGTCTGTTGCAAAGCTATCGGGTGCGGATATTCGGATGGCGGCAGGGATTGGCGATCGCCCCGTTGATGTCGTATTTGGCGGCGCACCCTGCCAAGGCTTTTCTCTGATGGGGCAACGCGCCCTTGAAGATCCGCGCAATGCTTTGGTGCGCGAATTTGTAAGGATTGTGGATGAGTTAGAAGCCTCCTATTTTGTATTTGAGAACGTGAAGGGGCTGACGGTTGGTAAACATCGGCTGTTTTTAGAAGAGCTGATCGCTGCGTTTGATGAGTTGGGCTATCGGGTGCTGCTGCCGTGGAAGGTTCTCAATGCCTCATTTTTTGGTGTGCCGCAAAACCGAGAGCGATTGATTTTAATGGGTGCAAGGCAGGGCTTGCCGCTGCCAGAATACCCTGAGCCAATTACAAGACCTGCTGGAGTGGCTAAGTTTGCCGCGCTTGAATTACCCGAAGGGCCATCTTGCCACGATGCCCTTAGCGATTTACCCGATCCTGAGGCATTTGATGCACTTGTGAAAGGCGATAACACACTTCTCTCTCGCTGGCAGAAGCCCAAGAGCGCCTATGCCCAAGAAATGCGCTGTTTAGAGAACGATGTATGGCATTATGGCTATCCCAGACAGTGGAATCCTAAGCTGCTGACCTCCAGCATTCGCTCTAATCATTCAGATATTTCTCGCCGTCGCTTTGCCGAAACGCCCCCAGGCCAGATTGAGCCAATCTCAAGGTTTTTTAAGCTTTCGCCAAACGGGGTTGCCAATACCTTACGCGCTGGGACAGATTCGGCGCGAGGTGCCTTTACGAGTCCCCGACCCATCCACTATGAGCAGTCCCGCTGTATTACGGTGCGCGAGATGGCGCGGCTGCACGGCTTCCCTGACTGGTTTAGATTGCAGCATACGAAATGGCATGGGGCGAGACAAATTGGCAATGCAGTACCACCGCCCCTTGCCCGTCATGTCGCGGCCTCGCTGATTAAGGTAATGGATGTTAAGCCTAAGCAGCCTCAGAAAATTTTGGCGTTAGGCGATCCTATGCTCCTCGAACTAGATATGTCTCAGGCTGCACGGTATTGGGAGATTGAGGTGCCTATTCGTTGCCGCGATCGCAAAGGTGGAACACCAAAAAGAAAACAACAAGAGATTGAGAATCTGAGACTCGCTCAATTAATGGAATCGGTTCATGAATAATTCTGAGAATGACTTAGGTAATCGCTACCAAGCGTTGATTGAGAAAATATTTTTTGATCGATATGTTGAGGGTCTTACGGAGTTTGAATTTATACGCAGCGATATTCCAGCAGCAGCTCAATCACTTGGAATAGAACAGCCTAAAAATATAGGAGATGCCATTTATTCGATTCGTTATCGAATATCAATGCCTGGAAGTATTCTAGCGACTCAAAGAGAAGGAATGGAATGGATTATTGAAGGGTCTGGTCGTGCCAAATATATTTTCAAGCTTGTACGAATTAACAGAATTCTCCCGAATTCAGAGCTAATCACAATCAAAATTCCTGATAGCACTCCAGAAATTGTATCTGCTTACGCTCTTTCTGATGAGCAAGCGCTACTAGCTAAGGTTCGCTATAACAGGCTGATTGATATTTTCTTAGGCATAACTACATACTCTTTACAAAACCATTTAAGAACAACCGTAAAAGGTATAGGCCAGGTTGAAATTGATGAAATATACGTTGGCGTTGATGGTCAGGGTCGTCAATACGTCTTGCCAGTCCAAGCTAAGGGTGGAAACGATCAATTATCTGTTGTCCAAACAAAACAAGATATTGAATGCTGTGCCGAAAAATATCCAAGTCTATTTTGCAGAGCAATCTCGACTCAATTTATGGCAGACGATCTGATTGCTATATTTGAATTAACTCTCGAAGAAAATTCTGTAAAAGTTGTTAATGAAAGACATTATCGACTTGTTCCTGCTGACCAAATTACTATCAAAGATCTTGAATCTTACAATTACAGAATCTGAGCATTAGTGGAAACTTGACTGAAATCTGTGTCTCAATCTACCTAAACTCTCAGAATTATATCTACAAATCACCTTGAAAACTTACCATGCTAAATTTTCCTGAATCTTTCGGTCAGTTTCTTTCTGCTGACGAATGTACACAGATTGATCAAACCCTACTGCCCACCCGCGATCGCTTTTCAATTCGTATTACAGTCTATAGCTGGCGATATCTACAGCAGGTGAGTCAAGGGCTAGGCACTACCATTGCAGAACTTCAGCCTCAGCAGATTAGCGCCTGGATTCGCCAAGATGCCAGCCTCAACCTTCAAGCGCCAGCGGATGAATCTTTTATAGAGTTGTTTGACCGTTTATTGATCTCATCCCTGATCCCGCTCCACAAAATTGCCCAGCAAGAGAATATTGCCATTGAGATGCTCACATTACCCCAAATTATTAGCTGGTTTGAGGCACAGGTCAAAGCGGCGCTGTAGCGTGAAAACTTAAATTACTCAGCCATCAATGCAGCGCATAAGTTCGACGAATTGAAAGATTGGGGTACATTAGCTTAGGGCATACGTCTATATAAGCTGCCGTCATAATCTCTCAATCGAGCCTATTTCAGGCTAATCTGCATGTTCACTACTTTTAAAGGGTTAGTTTTAGCGTTCTGCATTGCAATGCAGCTTGTACTAGGGGAGCTGCTGCTGCCTCCAGCAACGGCCTGGGCGATCAATGATGCATCTTTGCCAGAGCTTCAGCAAAAACAGCAGCAGATTAATCAGTATCGCTCTAGCGTAAATCAGGCCAAACAGCAGCTAGAGAAGCAAGAGAAGGCTACCCGCGATCGCATTGGGGGGCTAGGGCAACAAATTGAAGCCACCGCCTCCCAAATTGAAGCGCAGCAAAACAAGCTGAAAACCGCAAATGAAAAGCTAAAGCAAATCGAAAAGGAGCTCTCTCTATTCCAGGCAAAATACGATAAACAGCAGACCAGTACCGCTGCACGGCTTCGGTTTTTACAGCGCCAAAGCGACACTCGGGGATGGGTTGCCCTGATGCAAAGCCGATCCTTAGAAGATTTAATTGATCGCCAGTATCAGCTCAAGCGGGTGTATGGCGAAGACCAAAAGGCGTTGGTTGCACTTAAGCAAGCTAAAGATGTCATTGAAGCTAAAAAGTTAGAAACTGAAGCTCAAAAAAACCAGATCGCGCTTATTACTCAGCAGCTCACGACCCAAAAGGTATCTGCCCAAGATCAGGCGCAGTCAGAAAGCATTCTTGCCAATCGACTGAAGAGCGATCGCAAAGCCCTGACCGCAGCTGAACAACAGCTTGCCGAAGAATCTAGCCGCATTTCGCAAAATATTCAGCAAAAGCTGGCAGCTAATATTGCATTTCCGGGCGCAATATTTGTACCAGGGTCAGGTCAGTTTTTACTGCCCTCCGATGGCCCTATCACCAGTCCCTTTGGCTGGCGGGTACACCCCATTCTCGGCACCAGCCGCCTCCATAATGGCGTAGACTTTGGCGCTGAGTACGGCAGCATGATTAGAGCCGCAGACAACGGCGTGGTCATTGCAGCAGAATGGAGCGGGGGCTATGGCAACGCGGTCATTATTGACCACGGCAATGGCATCACGACTTTGTACGGGCATACCAGCGAGATGTACGTTACGGCGGGTCAAGTGGTTCAGAAAGGTCAGCCGATCGCCGCTGTGGGTTCCACAGGTCTTTCGACGGGGCCTCACCTCCATTTTGAGGTACGTCGCCAGGGTGAACCCACTGATCCAATGGCATTTTTGTAAGATTCTGTGCATCGTTTCATTTGCGGTTGCTACGGGTAAACGATAAGCTAAGGAAGCTTTCGCGTTTAGCAAAATGCATTCAAGGGCATGTGGCGCAGTGGATAGCGCATTTGGTTCCGGTCCAAAGGGTCGGGGGTTCGAATCCCTCCATGCTCGCTTTTGATGAATACAATTGACCCATCTCATTGACCTGCCATAATGAGAGCAAATATTTTGGAGATTTTTTGTGAATTCTTCAACTGCTGTCAGCCCTACTGCCATTGCCGATCGCATTATTGTGCCCCTAGATGTGCCAAGCAAAGAAGAGGCGATCGCCCTCATCGACTCCCTCAGCGAGGTGCAGTTTTGGAAGGTGGGTCTAGAGCTATTTGTCAGCAGCGGCCCTAGTATTCTGGATTATTTGAAACAGCATCAAAAGAAAATCTTTTTAGACCTAAAGCTGCACGATATCCCCAATACGGTTGCCGGAGCCTGCCGCGCCGCAGGTCGGTATGGCGTAGATTTACTCACGGTTCATGCCACCAACGGGCGAGTAGGGCTTAAAGCGGCTCAAGCTGCCGCAATTGAAGGAGCAGCCCAAACAGGAGTCGAGCCACCCAAGGTGATTGCCATTACGGTACTCACCAGCCTGTCTGCCAGAGAATTAGCTTTTGATCTCAAAATCCCGCTAGAGCTGCCAGAGTATGCCCTTCAGATGGCGCTATTGGCAAAAGAATCAGGGTTGAGTGGTGCAGTGTGTTCTCCCCAAGAAGCTAGCCAACTGCGCCAAATCTGTGGGGATGACTTTTTACTGGTGTGTCCTGGGGTGCGGCCTAAGGGTGCGGCATTGGGTGACCAGAAGCGCGCGCTCACACCTGCCGAGGCGATCGCCGCTGGTGCGAATCATCTCGTCATTGGTCGTCCCATCACCGAAGCCTCTGACCCCGCAGCGGCCTTTGATGCCATTTGTCAGGAAATTGCTGCTCTTGTTTAGCTATTGGGGGCAAAGGAAAGGGGCGATCGCCAGCTTTGTACTGCTGAACCTTTTTCTTTGCCGTGGCGATGATTCTACTGCTGCTGAAAAAGCAGTCTTTAGACAACCCTCTCTTTCCGAAACCGCAATCTCTTCTCAACAGTGTCCGAGTACGCTCCCTGCGCTCGTAGAACGGATGCTCCCAGATTTGCCGAGCTACATTAATCGCGTTCGCATCCGTGCGGGAATTACAAAAAGCTACATTGTGCTGGCAGCAAAACCCGAATTTGAACCCTTGCCGCTGTCGGGTATGACAGATTTGCCGTCACAGCCTCAATCAAGTAACGTTAAGCAGGTTTTCTTTACTACCCTCATGCGTCGCTATGAGGGGCAAAGCATTACTAACCTTCAGGAATATCACTGGGCGTTCTTTGCTGGGCAGCAGCAAGACTGGCAACTTGCCATGATGTACTCCACGATTGGGGTGTATCCTGCAACGGCATCACAGCCACCCCTTGCGCCGCGCAATAGCAGTGATAGCAGTGTTGCAGTTGCCATTAAAGCTTGGCTAGTAGACTGCCGTGACGGAAATCTAATGCCCCTGCTGAAGCTTAAGTCCATCTCCCCCAAGAAGGCTTCTTCCAGCCAAATAGATCGCGCTTAGGCTATTTCTGGGAAATCTGAATGTAGAACCCTTGCCCATACATTCATGTCCTATACTCTGCGCGTTGCCGACCTACCGCTGGGCGATCGCCCCCGTGAACGCCTCATGAACCAGGGTTCACACACCCTCACAGAGGCTGAACTTATTGCCATTTTGCTGGGTACCGGACAAGGTCCTGGGAAGCTTTCTGCCGTGGGGTTAGGCCAATACTTATTGCAGCAGTTGGGTCAACATCAGCGTAACCCTCTCACGGTCTTGCGAGATATCCACGTTTCGGAGCTGATGGTCATTCCTGGTATTGGTCCGGCGAAGGCGACTGCCATTGTTGCGGCGATCGAGTTAGGTAAACGTGCCTTTAGTTCCTTACCCGATGCCCCCACTATGATTGAAAACCCAGAAGCTGCCGCTGCCCTGCTTGCCAATCAGCTGATGTGGCAAACCCAAGAGCGATTTGCCGTGCTGCTGCTAGATATCAAGCATCGGCTGCTGGGCACTCAAATTATTAGCATCGGTACTGCCACCGAAACCATTGCCCATCCCCGCGATATTTTTAGAGAAGTGATTCGCCAAGGGGCAACGCGGGTCATTGTGGCGCATAATCATCCCTCCGGTCAGACAGACCCTAGCCCAGAAGATATTGCGCTTACGCGTCAACTGCTCTCTGGCGCACAACTGCTCAATATTCCGATTCTAGATCACCTCATTTTGGGAAATGGCAGCTTCAGCAGCCTACGCCAAACCACAAGCCTCTGGGATGAATTTCCCCAAGGAGAGTGAAGAATTGATGCGACTTCTAGCTCTCTTCTACCCTCATTTACAAAGCCGGATTGCTTTTCCAATACAGAACATGGTTTTTAACGTAGGTAAAGACCTAAAGACCTGCTATATGTTGATCACAAACTTAAAATAATTCATGTTTACATCCAAAAAGATTTTCTGTCTCGGTGTAATGACGACAGCTCTCACCACGATGAGCGTTGAATTTATAGATCTATCGAATTTACATATTACTGCTATTAATCAAATTAGCTCTATAGCTCTAGCAGAACAAGATCAGAATAGCTTGTTTCCTGTCGCAATTAAAGACAAGATGGGCTACATCGATAAATCTGGAAAGGTTATTATTCAGCCAACATTTGAGGGAGCCGTAGCGTTCTCTGAAGGTCTAGGAATCGTCATATTGAATGGCAAGTATGGCTATATCAACAAAAAAGGTCAGATTGTTATTAAACCTCAATTTAATGCAGCAGAAAGTTTCTCTGAAGGATTAGCAATTGTAGAAATCGGCTCTAAAAAGGGATTTATTGACCAAACTGGCAAAATTATTGTCAAACCTCGTTTTCAAGATGCCGATAGTTTTTCTGATGGCTTAGCATTAGTTACGGGGGATAACGAACATGGATTTATTGATAAAACAGGTAAAATTATAATCAATGGGCTACGTAGCGACGATTCCACAGATACTAATCCTATTTTTGACAGAGTTTATCCATTTTCTGAGGGATTGGCACCCATTAAAATCAATGGTAAATACGGCTATATGGATAAGACGCAAAAAATTGTGATTCAGCCTCAGTTTGTTGGAGCCAGCGGATTTTCTGAAGGATTAGCAGCAGTTCAGATTTTTAACAGAAACAATAAAGTTAAGCATGGTTATATTAATAAGTCTGGAAAAATTGTGATTCAGCCTCAGTTTGATGGTGCCTATAAATTTTCTGAAGGCTTAGCCGCCGTTAGCTCTGGCTATCAATGGGGTTATCTAGATAAGGCCGGAAAATTCATCATAAAACCCCAATACTTTGAGCATGTAGAATCTTTTTCAAATGGACTAGCGAGTGTGGTTGTCCCAAACCGAAAAAAACATCATTCTAGATACGATGAGGGTCTGGAATCTAGATATATTGATAAAGCTGGAAATTATGTTTGGTGAAATCCTAAAAAACTTAATGTTTATTTGGCTTCATTAAAGCAATGTCAATTCTGGTTTATCCGCCTCCCCCACTCCCCTGATTTCTCCCCATTGAGATTGATTTTTTTTGGCAGTTATGGTAGGTGCGCACCCATGAGTGCGCACCTACCGTTGATAGCCCTAGAATCACCTTAAAAAGTAATGGAGCTGCTGCCTAACTTTATTTTGCAGGTGCTACTGTGCCAATGGTTTTTGTCTTCCCATCACTCTGTACCTGCCAGATATCATAGACCCCCACAACGTCGCCGTTTTCGTCAATATCTACGTTACCGCTAGCTCCTTGGTAGTTGATCTTTTTGCCTGCCTTAAGGAGTTCTAGTCCTTTACAGACATCCGAGACTTCTTCGCCAGGGCCAGCCGAGACTGCACGGATGTTAGCGGCGATCGCCTCTCCGGTATTGGCCTTTGCAGCCTGAGCAGCCAGCACTAGCAGTGCGCCTGCATCCCAAGCTTGCGGCACATAGGACGGGGGGGCGCTATTTTTCTTAGATTGCCAAAGCTTATTTAAAGCTTCTAGCGCTTTTCCATTTGCGCCAGGTATGGTTCCGCTGATGCCTTCGGCAATAAACTTACCGTCCTTGGTTTTGCCCACCTGTGTGGCAAACTCATCGGACTTCATGCCATCGGTCAGCAAAACTTTTGTCCCTTTCATTAGACCACCTTCATAGGCCGCTTTAAGCAGTAAACTGCCCGTTTCGGCATACAGAACTGCGGCAACGCCATCAGGCTTGCCCTTAAATGCAGCTTCTGCTTCACTATTGAGCGTGGCGGCTTTGGGGTCGTAGCGGATGGGCTTTTGTTCATTAATGACGGTGCCGCCGAGTTTCTTAAAGGCGGTCACAAATTCTTTCTCAAAGCCAACGCCGTAGTCGTTGTTAATGACAACCGTCGAAACGCGCTTAAGTCCTTTATCAAAGGCAAGCTTTGCAAGTGCGGGGGCTTGGTACGCATCGGAAGGCGCAGTACGACCCCAATAGCCAAATGCATCCTCTTTTTTGACCTTGAAGTCACCTTTTTTCGCCCGTTCTGTAAAGGCAGGGCTGGTGCTACCAGGCGATACAAGCATGACTTTATTGCGCACGGCGACATCCACCGCAGATTGAGAAACGCTGCTGGCAAAAGACCCGACCACGCCAGCCACTTTATCGACTTCAGCGAGTTTTGTCATGGCAGCATTGCCTTTGGTGGCATCTGTTTCATCATCTGCTGCGATTAGCTCTACAGGCTTACCGTTTACGCCGCCACATGCATTGACCGTTTCGACCAGCAGCGGCACGGTTGAAGTCATAGGCTGTCCGACAGGGGCTAAATCTCCCGTAGAGGGTAGCAAGGAACCGAGCTTCAGTCCGCCATTGGCAGAAGGGCCAGTGGCGGCGGTGCCGCAGCTTGCGAGTAAGGCGGTCATCGAAAGTGCG
>JAGVDA010000261.1 GCA_020058975.1 Thermosynechococcus sp. WC_1
GCGCCCCTCAAAATCGCCTTTTGGATTGAAGACTACCTTCAGCAGCAGTACCAGTTTAAGCGCGTCGATCTGTACCAAATCACCACCCTCAACGAACAGCTCGACAAATTAGTCGATAGCCTCGGCGTTTGTGAGCGGATTCTTAAAACGCCCATCCCGATGGCCTACGCCATTCACCTCAAGCAGCTTTTGCTGATTTACTGTCTGCTCTTGCCGCTCCAGCTCGTGGGCGAAGTGGGGTATTGGACTGCGCCCATCGTGGCCTTAATTGCCTTTACCCTGTTTGGTATTGAAGAAATTGGCGTGGAGATTGAAAACCCCTTTGGGCACGATCACAACGATCTGCCCCTAGATGCGATCTGCATCACCATGCGCCAAAATCTAGAGCATCTTATGACCCTAGTGCCTAGCGCCTACCGCGACTTAGTGTAGAGAATTCAACCTCAAACTCCAGTTTTTGTGCCTTGAACTACGGTTTTTTGGTAAGTCAGTATGCAGTATACGAGTAGTGTAAAAATCGTTAACTGCAAACAGATTGGAGTCTTAGCCAATGGCTCATCAAATCACCTATCCAAGGGGCTGTACCTTTACAGATTCTGACTGGGATGCACTGTCTCTTTTTTGGTATCCTGTCGCCTTTAGCCATGAGGTGAACGATCAGCCCCATGCAACCACGCTGCTCGACCAGCGCCTCGTGATTTGGCGAACCTCCGCCGGACTTTCCATTGCCAACGATATCTGCCTTCATCGCGGTATTCCGCTCAGCATGGGTCACGTTGCTGGCGACCAGTTGGTGTGTAAGTACCACGGTTTTCACTATTCGCCAGAGGGACAATGTACGCTAGTGCCTGCTAACCCTGGTACTGCTATCCCCAAAAAGCTTTGTCTAAAAACCTACCCTGTCAAAGAAGCCTACGGTCTAATTTGGACGTCTCTTGGCGGCGGTGAGCCTCTTAATCTGCCTAACTGCAATGAGTGGAATGACCCAGACTATCAGCAAATTTTGCCCGATGCCGTTAACCTCAATGCCGCTGCGGGTCGTCAAATGGAAGGATTTCTGGATGTGGGGCACTTTGCCTGGGTGCATACTGATACCTTTGGCGATCGCAGTAACCCCGTCGTCCCCCGCTACGAAGTTTACAAAACCGAAAGCGGCATCCGCGCCGAATACCTCAGCACTGTGAGCAACTTTCCCAAAGCCATGCAGCACAGAGCGCCCCAAGACTTCCAGTGGCTGCGCGTATTTGACGTATTTTTTCCATTTACCGCAAAGCTCACCGTCCACTTTCCAGAAGAAGGTCAACGGCTGTGCGTCCTCAATGCCGCCTCACCCATTTCAGCGCGTAAAACCCGCGTATTTTGCCCCATCTGCCGCAACTTCGATAAAGACATGCCCCTAGAGCCAGTCTATGAATTTAACTACCAGGTGTTTGCAGAAGACAAAGAAGTGGTAGAAGCGCAATACCCCGAAGACTTGCCCCTAGAGATTGCGGCTGAGGCGCACATTGGGGCAGATATCACCTCGATCGCCTACCGTAAAGGGCTTCGAGAACTGGGCTTGGGTTCTGCCTACACCGCCTAAACGGAACCTTTGCTGCAAGCACCCGTCAAACGTCTGGTGAAACGTAATTTCGCCAGCAGCGTTAGTTTTGCTGCTGACGAGATTACAAATGGCGCTACGGTAGTGGGTATTTGCCTCACCTAAAAAACTGGTTGACTTTCTTCAGAATAGGGTAAGCTTTCAGTGACTTAGGGCATGTCCAAACGAGGAACGTCACTGAACAGCGCCACAGTAAAGCACTTTTTGTTTACAAGCTAAGAGAAAGAATTTATGAAATCACTCATTCGATTGGGCTTAACCCTAAGCCTGCTAGGGGGAACTGTAGTGGGGCAAACGCTCATTGCGCCCGCACCTGCCGTTGCGCTGTCCGAAGCAGATGCACTCAAGCGTTTAGAAGCAATCCCAGTTTTTGCCGTCACCAATAAAGAAGGCATTCCCATTCTTGCGTCTGTGCCGAATCCTAAAGATAAAGCCAAGCAGGTTCAAATTGCGACGTTTTTTATGAGTCAGCAAGATGCTCAGTCGCTGGTAACGGTGCTTAAAAAGCAAAAGCCAGATGTGGGAAACAGCGCAAAGGTTGTTGCCCTTTCGATGCGTCAGGCTTATGACCTCAAAACCAAAAATAAAGATAAAGCAGAATCTTTGGTATTTGAGTTTCTACCACCCAAACAGCAGATTGATGATGCCGTTGCAGTGCTGAAGCAAAATGGTCAAGACGTGAAGCAATTTAACGATATTCCGTTGTTTTACAGCACAGGCGGCAAAGATAAAGGGCTACTCACCATCGAGCAGGGAAAGAATAAAGTTATCCCGTTCTACTTCAATAAGAAAGACCTTCAGGGGATGTTAGATCAGCTCAAGCAAAAAGACCCAAAACTCAGCAGCACGGTCAAAGTTGAGGTGACTTCACTTTCTAAGGTTTTAGATTCTCTGCTTAAAGAGAATGGCGCTGGCATTCAGCAAATTACCTTAGTGCCAGATCGGTCTGCCCTTCAGTTTGCGTTAGAGCAACAAAAGGCGACGGGCGGCGGCGCTGCTGCTCCAGCCGGTAAGCCAGCAGCTCAAACTGCTACGCCAGTGAAACCAACGGTTCCAGCAGTAAAACCTAAATAAATCTAGAATCTTAATGGAGTATTCAGATTGTGTTTCTGGTGAAGACCTTTGGCATTGGCGACAGGCCGCTTGTCAAGACACATTCGATTATCTTTGCAATATGCAGTTTGCAAAGGAATATATCCGAGAACTGGACTGGCTTCTAACGGCGGTAGCAGCGGTTGATCGCCTTGCCCTTAAGTTAGAAACCTACCGTAATTGCCCTGCCATTGCGATAGAAAGACCGCTGCCCGATCTTTCTATTCTGTGGCAGCGCAGGCTGACGGAACAAGTGCCTGTCCAGTACCTTCTGGGTAGAACAGACTGGCGAGATTTTACCCTTACCGTTGCACCAGGGGTTCTGATTCCTAGACCCGAGACGGAGCTGCTGATTGATCTCGCTGTGGCGGCGTTTCCCGAGGCTGACCCTACACCAGCGCATTGGGCAGATTTGGGGACGGGGAGTGGGGCGATCTCCCTAGCTCTAGCCAAAAGCTTCCCCAATGCCTCCATTCACGCAGTAGACACCAGCTCTACTGCGCTCAGTATTGCAAAGCACAATGCCACACAGCTTGGGCTGACAGAACAGGTTCAGTTTTACGAAGGCGACTGGCTAGACCCGCTGATTCATCTCAAAGGGAAACTCAAGGGCATTATTAGCAACCCACCCTATATTCCTAGTGCGATCGTGCCAACCCTACAACCAGAAGTGGCACATCACGAACCTCACCTCGCACTAGACGGCGGCACAGATGGGTTAGATGCTATTCGTACCATTGTTCTGCAAGCGCCTGAATTTCTGCATTCTGGAGGCGTACTGCTTCTAGAAATAATGATGGGGCAATCCGAAGCAGTCTCTGCGCTGTTAGAGCAATCGAGTTGTTATCGCAACATTCAAATTCACCCAGACTTAGCTGGTATTCAACGCTTTGTACAAGCCCATCGCATTTAGCTAGAAAATAGTGATGGTTTTAGCTTCAATCGTTGCAACAAGGTAGCGAATGAAGGGTGGCGCTAAAGAAAATACTGAGATAATGAAAGGGGATTGCTGGAGGTAGAGCGATGACGTTGACAGCGCTGAAGATCACGTTTGAAGAATTCCTCAACTATGACGATGGCACAGATAGCCTGTACGAACTGGAAAATGGGGAGCTGATCTCAATGCCTGCGGAAAGCGATCTTAACCAGCGCATTGCCTCGTACTTATTTGCACTGTTTTTGAAATTAGGGATCTCTAGCTATCGCCTGAGAATTGGGATAGAAATCGCAGCAAGCGGGGCACGAGTCTCTGTCCGTGTTCCAGATTTAGCGGTTTTGTCAGAGGAAGGTGCGGTAGCCCTTGAAGGTGCAAGTCGCTCTATTGTGCTGATGGATATGCCGCCGCCTCTGCTGGTGGTTGAGGTGGTTAGCCCAAAGCAAGAGAACCGAGATTATCGCTATAAGCGGTCTGAGTACGCCGCACGGGGCATTGCAGAATATTGGATCGTGGATCCGATTCAGGCACGGGTGACGGTTTTAGAGTGGGTGGAAGGGCTATACGAAGAAAAGGTTTACGAGAGCGACACACTGCTGGTTTCGCCGCTGTTTGGCAGTTTAGACGTAACGGCAGCTCAAGTTTTGCAAGGCCATTCATAAACCCAAAATTAGCTCGTTGAGCGAAGCTGAAACGAGCGGCGAGACATTACCCAGGTTTTCTCGAAACTCATAAGTGTTGAAAAACGTAACACTTCTTTAGCGATCGCCCTATGCACCAAGAGGCTTCAGGTAACATGGCATACAGGCGCATGTAGAGCATTAGCAGTTACGGCACAGTACCCATGGTTAACACCCCCACAAAACCTACTATTAAAGATCTCCCCGCGAATGCGAAAGCACCCGCGAAGGAAACACTTTTAACACCGCGTTTTTATACCACCGACTTTGACGAAATGGGCAAAATGGACCTTTCCGTCAATGAAGATGAGCTGCGGGCGCTCGTCGAAGAGTTGCGCATCGACTATAACCAAAAGCACTTTGTCCGCGATGCTCAATTTGACCAGACCTGGGATCACATCGACGGTGAAACCCGTGAGCTTTTCATGGAGTTTCTAGAGCGCTCCTGCACCGCTGAGTTTTCTGGCTTCTTACTCTACAAAGAGTTGGGTCGTCGCCTTAAGGACAAAAACCCTCTTTTAGCCGAGTGCTTTAACCTGATCTCTCGAGATGAAGCGCGTCATGCGGGTTTTCTGAACAAGGCCATGTCAGACTTTGGCATGTCTTTGGATCTTGGCTTTTTAACCAAGAGCCGCAGCTATACGTTCTTTAAGCCTAAGTTTATTCTCTACGCCACCTATCTCTCTGAAAAAATTGGGTACTGGCGCTACATCACCATTTTCCGTCACCTCGAAGCGCATCCTGAAGACTGTGTTTACCCTATTTTCAATTTCTTTGAAAACTGGTGCCAAGATGAAAACCGCCACGGCGACTTCTTTGATGCCGTTCTGCGGTCGCAGCCTGCCCTCATAAACAACCTCGAATCGCGGTTGTGGAGTCGGTTCTTTTTGCTGTCGGTGTTTGCCACCATGTACCTGAATGACGTTCAGCGGGCAAAATTTTATCGCACTCTGGGCTTAGATGCGCGTGAGTACGATAAGGTCGTCATCCAAAAGACCAACGAGACTGCGGGTCGAATTTTCCCCATCATTTTAGATGTGGAGAACCCCAAGTTCTATAGCCGTCTTGAAACCTGCATCGAAAACAACAATAAACTGAGTGCCGTGGCGGCTTCTAATGCGCCAGCGCCCATTAAGTTTTTGAAAAAGCTGCCTGCCTACCTTTCTAATGGCGTGCAGTTTATCAGCCTGTTTTTGATGAAGCCCATTCGGGTCGATCACTTACATGGTGCTGTGCGGTAGGTAACGGTTGAAGTTGTTGATGCTTTAAAAAGCGCCCGTAAACTTTACGGGCGCTTTTGTATATTGAAGCTTAGGTTTGGTTGAATTTTTAAAATCCGCTGGTGAGTCTGATTCAATCAATACAGTCTGTAAGGGCGGGTTTAGCTGATACTGCGTTGGAGAATCCTAGATTTGTCGGCAAAACCCGCCCCTACAAAACCTGGATGTTATTTTATTTTCATTCCTTCGTGTGAAGACCGCTATGCGATCGCTCGACCATCTGAGCATTAAATCTAAGCTCATTGCAATGCTGCTCGGGGTCAGCAGCTTTTCAATTTTAGTCACGGCTTACTTGGGTTATCAAAGCGGTCAATCTAACCTCACCAGTCGGGTATTCAACCAGCTCACCAGCCTACGGGCTTCAAAGGCGTATCAGATTGAGTCTTATTTCAAAAATCTTCATCACCATACCGAAACCCTCAGCGAAAATCCGGCGATCATCGCCGCTATGCAGGAGTTTTCGGCAGCCCATCGCCAGCTAGAGGCGGTCAAAATTCCCGCTGCGTCTGACCAAAAGCTTGCCGCCTATTATCAGCAAGAGTTTCTGAAGCGCCTTGATAAATCAGATGTCGGATCGCCTGTCCTGGAGTCTTACCTGCCGCAGTTTGGCGCATCTCGCTACTTGCAGTATCAGTACATTGCCAATAACCCCAACCCCGTTGGCAAAAAGCATCTGCTCGAGACGGCAAAGGACGGCAGCATCTATAGCCGAATCCACGGGCGCTATCACCCTATTTTTCGTAAAATTATCGAAAAATTTGGCTACTACGACATGTTCCTGATTGATCCTCAAGGAACCATTGTTTATACCGTCTTTAAAGAAACCGATTTCACCAGCAATCTTGGCTCAGGTGCCTACAAAACCAGTAATTTAGCTCGACTAGCCGCTCAGGTACAGCAGGCCAAAGAAAAAGACTACTCAAAAATCATTGATTTTGAAGGCTATGCCCCTTCCTACGGTGCCCCAGCCGCCTTTATTGCAGCACCCATTTTTAATGACGCGAAGCTCATTGGGGTGCTGGCGTTTCAGTTTCCGGTAGACGAAATTAACAAC
>JAGVDA010000489.1 GCA_020058975.1 Thermosynechococcus sp. WC_1
AACCTGACCCACTCGTGTGGCAAGCCCAAAATCTGTTAGACAAATGTTGTGCGTGTCAGGATGGATCAGAATGCTGCTGGGATGAATGTTGTTGTGAATAATATCTTGCTCGTAGAGATAGTGCAAAATTTGACTCAGGGCGATCGCAATCTGTAGTCCTTTCTCTAATCCGTCTCGAAAGTGCCCTAGCCCTTGAGGATAGTGTTCTTGCAGCCAAGACCGGATATAAACACTGCCCAAATCTTTGCTAATGAGAACATAGCTATTTTGATAAGGCTCGAGGCTAAGATAGTGGATGATTCCGCTATGGTTCAGTGATTGTGTCAGGATAAATTCGTTACGAAACTGCATAAGATCAGATAACCTGGGCAGTTTCTGAGAAGGCAGCTTAATGGTTACAGGGCAATGGTCAGATGTTCGTATCCCTCGATAGACTGAGATGCGAGGACTGGCTAAGAGTTCTTCAGTAATTTGATATCCTGCTAGGGCGAGATTCAAATACGAACTTTTTTTGTCGCGGGTGCGCTGTTGGGGCTGCAAAGTTGTGGTGCTGTCCACACTTCGTAAAGATTGCTGCAACGCGTTATAAGTTTGCGCCTCGCTGGTGCTTAGAAATTGATAATCAAGATAGCCCAGATTTTTACCCATAGCCCACGTTTGAGCATCTATGAGTGCTTGCCCTTGTAGCAAAAACGTGGAATCTGTTCGGTTAGAGTTCAGCCACTGCTGTAAGGCTTTGTAGTATGGGCGGAAGCGGGAGAGCTGGGCTTCTGCCCATTCTTCTGAAAAAACATAGCGATAAATTGGATTACGAACCCTTAAATAACCGTCCTTGTTTACGACCAATCCCGTCAGTCGAAGTTCGATTTGTTCTGCACTACTGTCTGCGATTACATTCTCTTTTCTGAGAACGTCGATATAAAGATCCAGCAGTCGAATGGCACTGCTTTTATCGTATAAGAGGCGATCGCGCACTGTGCGAAGATGTTCTGGCTCATCTTGTGACTCCCAAGAATTGAGAATATAAGTTGTTACTAATCGTTGTAGCCATTGATCGGATGTTTCAGACGGTTGGGGAAGAACTTTATCAGGCCACTGTGCCTCTTGTAGTACCAACTGACATAATTTTTGCGTTAAAAAAGGTTGTCCCCCTGTCCAGTCCAAGATCCCTTGCAAAACAGAAGATGGGTCTGGCACTCTATCCGCAAAACCAGACAATAAAGGGGTAGATTCAGCGTAGGTGATTCCCTCTAAAAAGATCGCTTTGCCAATATTAAAGGGCGTTTTCCGTTTATCGGCAATGAGGTTAGAGGGTGTAGCAACCCCAAATAGTGCAAAAGTAAGTCGTTGGTAGGCCACCGATTGATTTCGTTTACTGTAGCATCCGCGAATCAATGCAAAAAAGTCATCCGATGGAAACGAAAGCCCTAAAACACTGTCTACTTCATCAATAAAAATAACAATTGCCCCAGCAACTTGAGGCAGTAAAATTGTTTCAAAAAATAAGGTAACTCGCTGTAGTTGAGAGATAACTTGATGCTCTTGCCACCATTTTGTAAAGTTTAGATCTAGGTTAAATTCTTTAATTAGTGTATGAATAATACTGGCGTACCACTGTTCTGCCGTTAGATCTTGAGTGCCCAGCGTCGCGAGATCTAGGGTGGCACAATAAGCACCTTGCTGCTGCAAACGATACATCGTTCGCACCTGAAGACTAGATTTCCCCATCTGGCGCGAGTTTAAGACATAGCAAAACTCACCCTCTAATAAAGCCTTATAAAGCTCATCATCTGACTGACGTCGCACATAGCTCGGTGCGTCACAGGGCAATGCTCCGCCAACTTGATACGGTAGGGGGCTGGATGCTGCTAGGTTTTTAATAGATGTCATCCTGATTCAAGCATTTGACGAAAGTATTGGCGATATAGCCGACAGCTCGGACGGGCACGCATCCCTGTCTCTAGAGAAACTAGCCCTAAACTTTCTAACTGAAAGCCCTGTACTGGCGCAAGCTCAATAGATTCATCTGAGTATACAATTTCTCTGAAGCTCGCCTCTAGGTCGGCATAGCGCTGCAGTTTTCGATACTGACTTCGTAGATGTTCTTGAAACAAACTCGTGGATTGAAGCGGATCATCAAAGAGCTGCTTAATCGTCGTGCGCTGGTGGACTATCCCACTAAAAACTAAAGTAACGAGCTTGGGTTTTCCGCCAATCCAATCCATCAATTTAAGAATATCTAAGGGATCTAGCGTTAAATTAAACTTCTTAGCTAAGAGGCTAACCTGGGCAACATTAAACTCTGGTAGTTCAATGGAAAGACCAATATTAAAGGGAGACTGATGTTTATTAAGCGGAATATACACTTCTGTAGAATGAATAACAATAAATCGACACCGTCGCCAAACATGACTGCTAGAATTGACATGTTTTGCCTTTTCACACCATGCTCGCAGCATTCCAAAAAAATCAGTTGCTAGTTTAGGATATTTAAACAGAATATCGACATCATCTAAAGCAATAGCGATTGATTGATCTACGATGGGTAAAATAACGCGTTCTAGATAATTTGTGCAGTTATAGCTACTGCTAAAACAGGGTTCCCAATCGCTAGCAAAATGGTTAGGAATATTGAGCTGATCTCCAATATTTAGGCAAAACCACTGCAAAAATTTATCTAACCCTGAAAACGTGTCGCTATCTGCCAGGCGGAAACTCAAAATAACTGGAGTAATGCTATGTTGCTGGGCATGGTGCAAAATCTGGCTTGCCAACAGGGTTTTTCCCATTTCTTGGGGCGCTTTAATCCGGATCAGTGCCCCTTCTTGCACAATCGCTTCGTAGCATTGCGCTTCAATTGGAAACCGCTCAACATAACTGCTCGACACCCAGGGTTCTATCTTTGTATCAATCTCTGACGCGCGATCGCCACGATTGATCGGATCACGAAAAGACTTTGGAGCCTGATTAAGTTGAGTCATTAGAATGGTCTGAAAATTACTCTTTGTAACTTTCAGACCCAATTTTGCAGATAAAAGTTGCCATAGCTGTGCCCCCATTAAGCGGACATAGCTAGATTCGTATCCTAATTGCTCGGCAATATCTCGATAGGTTGCACCAAGCCAGCATTGACAGAAGATGGCATCTTGTACTGAATTTAGTGTTTCTTTATCTAAAATTTTCGGAAGATATGCTCGAACTAGCGCAAGTTTTTCGATGCTATATCCTAATCTTGGCACCGATATATCACTATCGTCATTCTTTTTTAAAAATTCAACCATATTTATAAATCAAAAAATCATGCAAGAAAACAACTTTCAAAAGATTAATGTATGGATTCCATAAAACTACTGAGTCAGATGAGCGGTTGAGTTAAACTCAATCATGGTGTTTGTTTTTGTTTGTTTTTGTTTGTTTTTGTTGGTGCTACTAACGCTTCTAGCATATTTCATTGCTAGTCTTCTTTGTTTCTGTTATACCAGATGGTACGAATTTTAATAAGGTTTGCTGTCTTTGTTGATTCAATATGAGATATCAAAATCCATTGATTCATTCATATATCACTATTGAATATACATCCCAAACTTTGATGTTGCGACATCGCCTAAAAATGAAGGCTTTAAAGTTGTTAGGAATTTAGAAATCTGGTTCAGTTAAACTTTTGAGAAAAATAGTTTCCGCGTCAAAATTTGTTTCGCAATAGTGATTTAGTCAGAGTACCCAGATGAAAGACCAACTTTCAAAATCTATTGATTTTCATGCGTCTGGAGCAGATCCATCGGCGATCGCAGTGGTTGGCATGGCATGCCGAATGCCGAAAGGACTAGAAAGCATTGATAACCTATGGCAGGCACTGAAGACCAAATTCAGTGCCATTGACACCGTACCGCCAGAGCGCTGGACAGTGGATCGATACTATTCCTCTAATCCGAACGTTAAGGGTAAAACCTACATGCATCGGGGTGGATTTTTGACCCATGATGTCAGCCAATTCGACGCCTCATTTTTTGGTATTTCGCCCCGAGACGCTGAAAACATGGATCCGCAGCAGCGGCTTTTGCTGGAAGTCGTTTGGGAAGCCTTTGAAAATTCAGGTTTATCTTTGCCAGACTATGCGGGGCGCAAAGTGGGCGTCTACTCTGGCGGATTCATGATGGATCACATGATCAATCAGATGGGTCAACCTAATCGATCCGCCATCAACCAAAACACCGCTGCGGGCATGATGATGACGATGTTGTCCAATCGCATCTCTCATACCTTTGACCTGCGAGGTCCCAGCTTATCAATTGACACCGCCTGTTCATCGTCTTTGGTGGCATTTCACTACGCTTGTCAAGATTTATGGCATGGGATCACTGAAATGGCTGTCGTGGGCGGCTCAAACGTGATGCTACGCCCCGAATACCCCATGGGCATGAGTAAAGGTCATTTCTTGTCGCGCGATGGCGAGTGCAAGTCGTTTGATGCTCGAGCGGATGGCTATGGGCGCGGAGAAGGTGCTGGCGCGATATTGTTAAAACCCCTAGCTGCCGCGTTAGCAGATGGCGACCCGATTTTAGCAACCGTTATCGGGACGGGGAGCAATCAGGATGGACATACGCCAGGTATTTCTATGCCGAGTGGCGAAGCGCAGCAGGCGCTGATTCGAGAAGTGGTTGAAAGATACTCTATCGACCCAAGAGAAGTGCGGTACGTTGAGTGTCATGGCACCGGAACCGCTATTGGCGACCCAACGGAAGCTAGGGCGATCGGCTCTGTCTATGGTGCGGCCAGAAAAGACCTTAGCCCAACCGTGATTGGATCGGTCAAGAGTAATATTGGTCACTTAGAAGCAGCGGCTGGTGTCGCCGGCGTGATCAAAGCGGTGTTAACCCTGATGTACCGACAGGCCTTTCCGCTAGCAAATTTACAGAACCCTAATCCAGATATCCCCTTTGACGAATTAAACCTGCGCTTAGCGGATGATCTCATTGCTCTAGGCGATGCAGATGAAGATTTTTGTGTGGCGGTCAATTCTTTTGGATATGGTGGCTCGAACGCCCATGTGGTAATGCGAACAGCACCTGTTGTGGTCAGTCATGATGCAGACGAAGCCCCCCGTCCGCGCCAGTTCCCCTATTTTCTGCCGATCTCAGCACGAAACCCTAAGGCAATCAGCGTATTGGCAAGCAAGTACGCTGCGATGCTTCGGGATGGCGTAGATCTTGCAGACTTGCTGTACTCAGCGTCTCTCAAACGCGCTCACCTGTCCCATCGGGCAGTCGTCAAAGGGGATAATTGCGAACAGCTTATTGCCGCGCTAGAAGCGCTCTCGCGCAATGAAGAAAGTGAAGATATTGTGCAGGGCGTTGAGCCGTATCAAGGGCATCGCAAGCCAGTGTTTGTGTTTACTGGGATGGGTCCCCAGTGGTGGGCAATGGGACAAGAACTCTATCGTGATGAGCCGATCTATCGGGCAGCGGTAGAGAAGGCTGACGCAATTTTTACAGAGATTTCGGGCTTCTCTATTCTTGCCGAAATGCTCAAGCCCGAAGAAGCGTCGCAGATTACCCGTACTCAGTTTGCTCAGCCGTCGAACCTTCTGATTCAGATTGGGATTTTGGCTGTACTCCGTGCCTCTGGTATTCAACCTGGCGCGGTTATCGGTCATTCTGTAGGGGAAATTGGCTCAGCCTATGCAGCAGGCGTGCTGTCACTGCGAGATGCCTTAATTGTGAGCTATCACCGGAGTCATTTGCAGGCAACCTGTGCTGGGACGGGGGCAATGTTGGCAGTGGGGTTGGGCAAAGAACAGGTATTCGCACGGATCGCACACTGTACCGACCGCGTGTCCATTGCGGCGGTGAATAGCCCCACGACTGTCACCCTTGCCGGAGATGAAAACGATCTCAATCACTTAGCTATTACTTTGACCGAAGAAGGGATCTTTAATCGCAAGTTAGAGGTAGAGGTTCCCTATCACAGCCCGATGATGGATCGAATTCTGGAGCCGTTGGCGAAGGCACTGGAGAGTATTCACCCCACTGCACCTCAAATTCCGCTTTACTCTACGGTTACAGGGGCGAGGGTTGAAGGTAATTCTTACGGCGCAGACTACTGGCTGCTGAATACGCGGCAGTCTGTGGAGTTTGCAACGGCGATCGCCACCATGATTGCGGATGGCTACAATACCTTTCTAGAAGTTGGCCCTCACCCAGTCTTGGCAACCTCTTTGCGTGACTGTATCAAACTGGCAGATAAAGACTGTCGCACCGCGTTTACGCTGCGGCGCAAAACACCCGAACGCTCGTCACTGCATCGGGCGATCGCCAGTATTTACACCTGTGGCTGTGACATTGATTGGGCGATTCACAACGGGAATGGTCAATTTATCCAACTTCCCAACTATGCCTGGCAGCGAGAACGCTTTTGGATGGAAACCGAGCGCGGTAGGCAAGATCGCATCGCACCGATTGACTATCCCATTCTTGGCATTCAAGAAGCGCCTGCCGCCCCAGTATGGCGAACTGATATCGACCACGAACCACTGCGCTATCTGCGCGATCACGTCGTAATTGGCCTCGCCATTTTGCCTGCTGCTGCCTATATCGAATCGCTGCTCGAACTAGGAAGAGTGCAGTTTGAAGACGCCACGGCGATTGTGATTCGGAATCTGAAGATCTTTGCACCAATGATTATTACCGCCGATCGCGGATTAGATTCTGTCACCGCCTTTGAGCCATCTACCGGATCGGCAACCATTCGCGGACTCGAAAACGGGAAACTAGGCAGTGGTCAAGTCCACATCACAGCGAAACTATCTGGATTGGAGAGTTTTGAGCCATGTCAGCTTAATCTGGCTCTATTGTTCCAAGAATTTTGCCAGCCCGAAAATGTGGCTGAGTTTTATAAAAAGCTGGCACAAATCGATCTGACCTATGGTCCTGCGTTCCAAACCATTCGCCAACTGTTTGTGAATCAATCTGCAGGTCGAGTGCTATCTCGTATTGAAATGCAGCCAGAACTTACTGATAACCTGTCGCTGTACTGTATCCATCCCACCGTTTTAGATGCCTGTTTTCAATCTTTAATGGCGATGCTGGCTGACTCAGACACCACTTATTTGCCAACTGGATTTGGTGAAATGTGCGTTTACGCCCATCAGCTCCCCGCTCATATTTGGTGCTTAGCAGAAATTGTCGAGCAGAACGATCGCTATATTGATTGCAATCTAAACATCCTGGACGACGAGGGGAATGTCCTTGCAACCATCCGAGGCATGAGATCGACGGCGGCGGCCAAAAAAGAGCGCACCGACCGATTTGGCGATCGCGTGAAGCGACAAATTTTGGCCTATGAATGGGCCTATGGCGAAACCCTTAACGAAGCGAAACGCTTAGGCTATTGGCTAGTGGTGAGCGCTGACCATTCGGTGGCTCAAGATACCATCCGTCAGCTTGAAAACTATGGTGCGATTGGGGTGTTCTCTGTCGCAGTTGGTGACACCTTTCGTGAAGAAGACGGGCAGATTGTCGCGGTTCGTCATGGGAGCGTTGAAGATGCCCAGGCCGTTTTGAGTCGCTATGGCGAACTAGACGGCATCGCCTTTATGCATGGATTAGCTGTCAACGCCGAGACTGACCCAACGGGTGAACGCGCGGTGAGTACGACGATCGCCTTTACGCAAGCCGCTATTGGGCAACAGTATGAAGTCTGTCCGCGCATCTATATGGTGACTCAATCTGCCTTTGCGGTTAATGAGAATGAGACATCTATTCAGCCCAACCAAACGGCGCTCAATGGCTTTACGAGAGTTGCCTTTAATGAATTGGAAGGGTTTCGGTGTAGCACGATTGATTTACCCGCACGCATCAATGAAGACATCATTGACAACCTTGCTCTAGAGCTACTGTGCGACGATCTCCATGATGAGGTGGCACTGCGCGGTAACTTGCGACTCGTTAGCGAACTTCTCGATAGCACGATGCTCACCCAGGATCGCGTCACGTACAAGCATCTAGATGACAACCATCCCGTGTTAGTGCGTCCGCTGCGAGCCGATTGTGAAAGCATCGGCATGGTGAGAATTTTAGCGACCAACCCCACAACTGCTGCTACTCTCGGCGCAGATGGAATTCAGTTACGGGTCGAGGCGACCATCATGCCGTCGAGCTTACGTCTAGAGCCATCGTCTGATGTCATTCAACAGCCTGTTGTTGAAGTGGTCGGTGAGGTTATTGCGGTTGGGGATGATGTCACTGACCTCGCTCCAGGCACACGAGTTTGCGGTTTTGCCCCCGCCGATCTTGGCAGTCATTTGTCGGGTGCGCGCAGTCAGTTTTATCTGGTGCCCATTGACACCAGCGCCAATGCAACGGCACTCGTTAGTACCATTGGTGCCGTTACCCGCGCCGAAAGTGCGATCGCCACCCTAGACCTAATGGCGGGGGATAAAGCACTGGTCTATGGAGATACCTTGGGTCTCATTGTGGCCGAAGCGCTTCAGCGTAAAGACATTGCCGTTACCCTTCTGTGTAACCAGCCCGACACCCTAGACCCTCAGATTGCAGAGAAATATCCCATTTTCTCAATCTGCCCCGAAGCCATTCACCGTGCCGTCACTACACAAACCGACGGGGCTGGCTTCACGTTTTTGGTGGCACCAATGCAGCAGTGGACTCAATCCTTTGATTTAGGAATGCTGCAAACTGGCGGCTATGCCATTGATACCGATGATGTTGCCAGTCCGGTTTGTGTCACTCAACAGACCGTCGCTCGTACCGATATGACCGTGCTGCTACAGCGCCCTCGCCGTCTACAACGAACCTTGCAGGCTGTCATTGATGGCATTGTGAATAACACCATTGCGCCACTCCCTGCCCTAGAAGTTTCCATCGCCGATATCGCTTGGCAAAAGCTGGGCATCTCAGAAACCAAATCTACATTGGTACTGACCTACGAAACGGGCAACCGCGATTTACCTGTCGTTGAGCAAGACCAGATGCAGTTTAAGGCAGATGCCACCTATCTGGTCACAGGCGGGTTTGGGGGCTTCGGGCAAAAAACGGCAGAGTGGCTGGTGCAGAATGGGGCGCGGCATCTCGTCTTAACCGGACGCACAGGAGCCGATACAGCCGAGCGCAAAGCGATTGTCCAACGTCTAGAAGCGATGGGTGCAACGGTTAAACCAGTCGCTTGCGATACGGCAGACTATGGGCGACTCAGTGAATTATTTGCTGAGATTGACCGTGAACTGCCCTCTCTCAAGGGCGTATTCCACTCCGGCGCACTCATTATCGACCAGCCCATTGCTGAAATTGATCCAGATACCAGCCATACCGTCATGCAGAGTAAAGCGCTTGGCGGTTGGAACCTACATCGGTTAACGCAATCGCTAGAACTCGATCATTTTGTACTCTACTCCTCCATTGCAAACCTCGTCGGTAATGGTCGCCAAGCCGTTTATAGCGCAGCCAATGGCTTTTTGAATGGACTAGCCTATTTCCGCAAAGCACAGGGGCTACCCGCCACCAGCGTAAATTGGGGGGCGATCGCCGATGTGGGCGTGGTGGCTCAAGACGAAAAACTAGAAGAATTTCTCCGGTATACGGGGCTGCGGGGCATCAATTCTGCCGAGGCATTAGATGTCCTTAAAGTGGGGCTTGCCCGTAATGTTACCCAGTTTGGCGTAACGGTCATTTCGAGTTGGGCAGACTGGGCAAGGTTTGAAACACGCGGTGCAACATCACCCCGATTTGCCAGCCTCATTGCTGCCGACAGCCAAGGCAAAGATAACTCGATGCGAGATGTATTGATGGGTGAGCTATTGCAGTTGGGGTCAGACGAACAGGTCGATCTTCTGGCTAGCCTAATTCTTGAAATTATTGCATCGGTGCTTAAATCCGACCCCGCCAGCATTCCCGTTGAGCAGTCTATTGACCGATTTGGGGTTGATTCCCTCATGGCGACTGAAATTCAGATGCTTTTAGATAGCCAGCTTGGGCTAAACATCTCAATTATGGAGCTATTGGGCGATGCAACCATTCGCTCCCTCGCTAAACAATCGCTCAAATCTTTGCTGAGTTCGCCCTCGACCGTGGCAACCATCTCTAGCGGAGTCAACGCTCCTGCTGGGGAAGTGGCGATCGCCGCTTAAAAATATTTCTTGAATCTACCCATTGACAACCATGACCTCCCAAACCCCATTAGAACGGCTCAAACAGCAGATGAATCTGCGTGCCACTGCGCAATCTAACCCCATGCAATCTAACGCTGCGCAGTCTAGCGCCACCCTTGAAACAGCGCGACGCTCCATTCCAGTGCAGCCAGATTTCCATGACTTCTCGCTCTTTCCTGAGTACAAAGAGTTCGCCACAATGGAGTGGTTTTATGAGAAGCAAAAATACACCAAAAACCTGTTTCGCAAGCATGTGGGCGCATCTGATGCAACGGTCGAGATCGACGGGCAGACCCTCATTAACTTCTCTAGCTACAACTACTTAGCTCTCGCCAATGACCTTCGGGTCAAAGCAGCGGCAAAGCAGGCCATCGACAATTTTGGAACCAGCACAGGCTCAGGGCGATCAATTACGGGCGAAGTCGATATTCATCAAGACTTTGAGCGAGAAATTGCTGAGGTCTTGGGCACCGAAGATGCGGTGGTGTCTGTGGGTGGCTACAGCACCAATGCGTTTGCGATCGGCTATCTCTGCCGTCCCCAAGATCTCATTATTTATGATGAGCTAATTCATAATTCGGCGCTGTCCGGCTGCAAACTCGCTGGTTCTCGTCGCTTCAGCTTCCCCCACAACGATTACGCGGCGCTCGATAGATTACTGGCCGAACATCGCACCAAGTATGAGCGCGTGCTGATTTTGGTAGAAGGCGTGTACAGCATGGACGGGGATATCCCCGATCTGCCTCGACTGATTGAGATTAAAAATCGTCATAAGGCGCTTTTGATGGTTGATGAGGCGCACTCAATGGGCATTATTGGCCCAAATGGTTTAGGTATTACCGATTATTTTAAGATTTCTGGCTCAGAAATTGATATCCTCTACGGCTCTATGAGCAAAGCCTTTGGCACCTGCGGTGGATATGTGGCGGGTTCTAAGCCGCTCATTGCCATCTTAAAAAACTATGCCCCTGGCGTATTGCTCTATGGCGCTGCACCCACGCCAGCCAACACCGCAGCAGGCTTAGAAACCCTGCGAATGATGCGCGAAAAACCAGAACTCGCCCGACGAGTGCAGGAGAATGCGGCCTATTTTATTGAAAAAGCAAAAGCGGCTGGCTTAGATACCTACAACAGCAAAGATTCTGGCGTAGTGCCTATTATGATGCGAGATTCTGAGCTGGCACTGTGGATGTCGGTGACGCTGTTTGACCGCAACATTTGCACTTACCCCATGCTTTATCCCATCGTCCCGCGAGACAAATCTCGGCTGCGGTTTTTTATCAATACCAATCACACTTATGCACAGATTGACTACACCATTCATTGTCTGGTCGAAGCCCTCTCCGCTGCACCTAAGTCTAAAGGTGTGATGTAGCAGCATCATGAAGCAAATTCAGTTTCATACTTTCGGTCAGCCCAGCATGGTCGCTCGCTGTATAGATGTGCCTGATGTGGGGTCGCCATCCGCATGGGAAGTTGTCGTGGATATTGAGGCATTTCCTATTAACGTGGCTGATTTAGCCATGTTATCCGGCAGTTACGGCACCTTACCCAAACTCCCCGCAACAATTGGCATGGAGGCCGTGGGACGAGTGGTTGAATGCGGTTCGGCTGTGAAAACGCTTAGCGTTGGCGATCGCGTGGTGCTGTTGGGTAATAACAACTGGGCAGAACGACGCAAAGTACCCATCGCCGCTGTCCATAAGGTAGATGGAGCAGGCGATGCAGCCCAGCTCGCCATGTTAAAGGTTAATCCTGCCACGGCCTATCTGCTGCTCAATAATTTTGCCAAGCTGGAGGCAGGGGACTGGGTAATGCAAACTGCACCCCTGTCTAGTGTGGGTCAATGTATTATCCAAATTGCTAAGACACAAGGCTTAAAAACCTTAAATATTGTGCATCGCAGCGACATCAAAGCAGAAGTTATGGCTCGTGGTGGAGATGTCGTAATGGAGGATGGTGCCGACCTTGCTGATCGAGTACGCGCTGCGATTGGTCACGACTCGATTAAGTTGGCGCTGGATGCCGTGGCGGGTTCTGGTGTACAGCAACTCGCTGAATCTCTGAGCGAAGGGGGGCAGATTATTAACTACGGCATGTTGTCTAACGGCGTCTGCACAATTAGCCCTGACCAAACCATTTTTAGAGGGATAACGCTCAGAGGGTTTTGGCTCTCTAAGATTCTGAATCGTATGTCCCAGGGCGATCGCATTTACTTATTTGACACTCTGAGTGACTTGATGGCTAAGGGCAATCTCAAAATAGATGTCGATGCCTGTTTTGCGATCTCCGACATTGACCAAGCGCTACGGCGCGCAGAGGAACGAGGCCGTAAGGGAAAAGTGATTGTGTTAACTCACTCGCCACCAGTAATCAGATAACTTAATCGGAGCCTGTCTATGAATGCTGTAGCACAACTCCAAAAACTCAAGCCAAATCTGTCTCAGGGTGATATCTATTCAGATAGAGTTTGTTCGCTATTTGATGAGGTACCCCATGCGGGTGAAGCCGTTGCGATCTCCGATGGCATTTGGCTACTAAGACTGCCGCTAGACTCCGTTTTAGATCATATCAATGTCTATGTCTTGGCAGACGAAACAGGCTGGACGCTAGTCGATACGGGCAATAACACCCCTGCCTGCCGTACAGCGTTACAGGCTGCTTTTGATGACGGACTGTTTGCTCATCGACCCATTACGCGCGTCATTGCCACCCACTATCACCCTGACCATATTGGGTTAGCTGGGTTACTGTGCGATCGCGGGGCGGTCTTTCAAACAACCCAAGCCTGTTGGCTCCATGCCCGTTGGCTCCAGCTAGAACAACGCGATCTGCCCTGCGCCCAAGACATTAACTTCGTCGAGCGGGTGGGCATAAAAGGCGTAGAACTCGCGGCCTTTCGCCGACGGGCACCGAGTAACTATAGTGACTTAGTGCTACCCATTCCCTATGCCTACCAGCGGATTCGGGAAGGCGATCGCCTTAAAATTGGAAGCCGCTACTGGACAGTCCGTTTGGGATATGGACACGCTGCCGAACACGCGACCCTATGGTCAGAAGATGGTTTTGTAATTACGGGGGATCAAATTTTGCCAGGGATGTCTTCCAACCTAAGCGTCCATCCCAGCGAACCAGATGCAGATTTAGTCTCAGAGTGGGTAGAGAGCTGCCGGCGGTTTGCCAAATTAGCCCAAAGCGAAACCGTATGCTTACCTGGTCATAACCTACCTTTTACAGGTGTAGAGACACGCTGTAAACAAATGATTGCAAGCCAAGCAGCAGTATTAAATCGGCTTTCAGCACACTTAACCAGACCCTGCACAGTCATTGATTGCCTAGCGGTGGTCTATCGGCGGCAGCTACAGCCCCATGAGCGGGGCACGATGATTGCCGAAACCTTGGGCTATTTAAATCACCTGCACCAGCGCGGCATCGTCAAGCGCGAGCTAGCGGATGATCGAGCCTACCTTTGGTACCGTGCGAACTCGCTCGACCAAGAACGTCGGGTCTGTTTTGACAATCCAGAATGCTAATCGCTTTCAATATTCTTTTTTAGGTCGGATAATGACAGCGAACAATAAAGATAAAGCATTTGACCTAATTGTAATTGGCTCTGGAATAGGCGGCTTAACCACTGCGGCAATTCTTGCCAAGCTGTATAAGAAAAAAGTATTAGTTCTAGAACAGCACTACACCCCTGGCGGATTTACCCACGGATTTGATCGTAAAGGTAAATTTCACTGGGACGTTGGTGTTCATTACGTTGGCGAAATGGGTAAAGGAGAACTAGGGAAAGCGGTGTTTGACTATATCACCGATGGTCGATTGAAGTGGCAAAAAATGCCCGACCCTTTTGATCGGTTTGTCTATCCTGACTTCACCTTCAATCTTTACGCCGACCCTAAACGATATCAAGCTGACCTTATTTACCAATTTCCTGACGAACGTAAGGCTATTAAGCAGTATTTTCGAGATGTCAAAAAAGCAACGTTTTGCTTTCTCGCGTATGCAATGTTGGATCTGTTTCCTGGATGGGTTAATCGGCTGCTTAAGAGGAGCTTAGACCAATGGGGTGCCATTGCAAGACAAACGAATCAGCAGTATTTTGATCGCTGCTTTCAAGATTCTCGGCTTAAAGGTCTTCTACAGTCTCAGTGGGGCGACTATGGGTTGCCTCCATCCCAAGCTTGTTTTGGTGAACACTGTAATGTTGTTAGTCATTTTTTGAAGGGTGCATGGTACCCAGTGGGGGGCGGGGCGGCGATCGCCCCCAGTATTATGCCGACCATCGAACAGGCAGGCGGCAAGGTGATGACAAGGCGACGTGTTACCGAAATTCTTGTAAAAAAATGCGTTGCCGTAGGGGTAAAAGTCCAGCATGTCGGTCATCCTGAAACAGAACCTGAAATTTACAGCGCTCCCACGATTATTTCTGATGCAGGGGCAGTCAATACCTACCTCAAATTGTTGCCCTCAGACTACCCACTGAGTGAACGAGAATCTATTAAAGCATTTCCGAAAGGAACAAATCTTGTATCACTCTATCTAGGCTTAAAAGAAAGTCCTAAAAAGATTGGATTCCAAGGTGAAAATCATTGGATTCATACCACGTATAACCACGATGATATTTTAAAGACAATTACGGAATCCGTCGAAAACCCACCTCAATTTTGTTTTCTTTCATTTCCGTCTATGAAAAATCCCCTTTCTAAAGGGCACACCGCTGAAATTATTGCAGGGATCGACTATCGCTTTTTTACTCAGTGGAAAGCGCAAGCCTGGAAACATCGAGATGAAGATTACACAAAACTGAAGACCAAAATTACGGCATTACTTATTCATTCAGTCGAGTCCAGCTATCCTGGATTTCAAGATTTAATTGAGTATGCCGAACTCGCCACTCCTCTAACTTTTGAACACTTTTCAACAAGCGATCAGGGCGTAGTTTACGGTATTCCTTGGATTCCTGAGCGTCTAGATTTATCTTGGACTTCGACCAAAACACCCATCAAAAATCTATATCTAACTGGAGTTGATACCTTCCCCAGTGGCATTATGGGTGCAATGATGAGCGGTGTTAAAACGGCAGGTATTGTGAATGGAGGATTTGGTTTTTTCAAAATTATGGCAAATGTGATGACTTAAATCTTTACTTCTCTAATAAAACAGATAAAACTGTGGCAAGTTTGCTCAACTAAATTCGTGGACTAAATCAAAATCTTAATTAAGAGGAAAAAGTCATGACGGTAGCTGACAAACAACAAAGATATGATGTAATCGTGATTGGTTCTGGGATTGGTGGGCTGACCACCGCCGCAATTTTAGCTAAATTTTGTCGAAAGAAAGTGCTTGTTCTAGAACAGCACTTTACCGCAGGTGGCTTTACCCACAGTTTTGGGCGCAAGGGCAAGTTTCATTGGGATGTGGGGCTACATTATGTCGGAGAAATGGGCAAAGGCCAGATGGGAAGAGCAATATTTGACTATCTCTCCAATGGCAAACTCCAGTGGCAAAAGATGCCCGATCTCATGGAGAAATTTGTCTATCCAGACTTTACCTTTGATGTTTATTCAGACCCCAAACAATACCAGGCCGATCTAACTGCTAAATTCCCCCACGAGCAAAAGGCCATTCAACGATATTTTAAGGATGTTCAATCAGCGGCAACTTGGTTTATTATTCATTCTTTCATTGAACTATTCCCCATCTGGCTTCAGTCAATTGTCAAAGCAGGGGTACAAAAATTTGGCGAGATCGCCAGACAGACCACACAGCAATATCTAGATCAACACTTTCAGGATCCTCAGCTTAAGGCAGTGCTAGCTTCTCAGTGGGGTGACTATGGATTACCCCCATCCCAAAGCAGCTTTGGGGTTCATAGCAATATTGTGACTCACTTTTTTGAAGGCGGATGGCATCCCGTCGGTGGCGGTCAGGCGATCGCCCAAACTATTATCCCCACCATTGAAAGTATGGGTGGTCAGGTCATCACCCAACGCCGCGTTACTGAAATCATCATCGAAAATGATATTGCAGTGGGAGTGACAGTGCAGCATACTGCACATCTGGCGACAGACTTAGAAATTTACTATGCGCCAGTTATAATATCCGATGCTGGAGCCTTTAACACTTACTTAAAACTCATTCCACCCAGCTATCCGCTGCCCCATCGAGAATCTATTCAGCAGTTTCCTAAAGGATCTGGTGTCGTAACAGTCTATCTAGGGTTAAAAGAAGACCCTCAACAGCTCAGCTTTCAAGGTGAAAATCATTGGATTTATACAACCTACAATCACGAAGAAATTGATCAGCCCGATGCAATAGCTTCAGTTCAATCGCCTAAATTTGCATATCTCTCTTTTCCCTCTCTTAAAAATCCATCAGCTAAGGGACATACTGCTGAGATTATCGGAAGCATTGACTACAGCCTATTCTCGCAGTGGCAGATGCAGCGCTGGCGAAAACGTGATGCTGATTATGGCACACTAAAATCCGGAGTAGCCGAATCGCTGATCAATTTAGTTGAACGCTATTACCCTGGTTTTCAAGATTTAATCGAATATGTTGAACTCTCTACTCCGCTAACGGTAGAACACTTTGATGGGAGCGATCGCGGCACAATCTATGGCATTCCCTGTACGCCCGCGCGTCTAGACCTGCCCTGGATTGCCTCGAAAACGCCCATTAAGAACCTATATCTAACAGGAACAGATGCCTTTTCACCTGGTATTATGGGTGCGATGATGGGCGGTGTTAAAACAGCCGGAATTGTGGATGGAGCCTTTGGGTTTCTAAAGATTATGACAACAGTAATGATGAGGTAAACTCATACCCATATAAAAAGTGTTTACATAACTTCGGCAAGCAATGATGAAAAATTTTTTGCATACATTCAGTCATGATTTATTTTTTCAATGGAGCGATTTAGAAATAAATCTAGAGAGAAGAATACGTTTTTATTATGTTAGTGTGGCTCGTATCTTTATAAAACACACTTAAAATCCTAGGATCCGCCCTGTATAAAGCACTGAAGTCTTACAGACGCACCTCGTAACCCTTAAAACCGCTGCAAGAACCATAGTCGCCATAATTACCAAGAAAAAATATTAATACCATATAACAATCTTGTTTTTCTAAATTTATAAGATACATACATTCATTTATTATTTTATTAATTGACAGTGACCCACCAATTACTTTACTATTTAATTGTCAAGCTAAAAAAATATAACAGCACTAATTCAATCGCAAAAACTTTAGGCAACAAAATTATTGACATAATCTTGTTGCCTAAAGTTTTTGATAAGTCATGTAGTGCAGATGTATAAGTGCTTGGCTTTTAGAGTTACGGCTTCATTATTTTTTGCCGTAACATATTTCTTGGTACTCAATAATTACCATAAATCTTAATCTCTAAAAAAGAGATATAAACCTCAGATTTTTGCAGCAAATCTGAGGTTTATATACAAATAATTCAATACTAAACATCAGAATGAAAGCGACAGGTGAAAGAATTAAGTTTGATGCAATTATTATTGGCTCTGGGATTGGAGGTTTAACAGTTGCAGCATTGCTGTCAAAAATCTATCGAAAAAGAGTATTAGTCCTCGAACAACATTTCGTTCCAGGCGGTTTTACACATGATTTTGAGCGAAAGGGTCATAAATTTAAATGGGAAGTTGGTCTTAACTATGTTGGTGAAATGGATCATGGTCAGATGGGAAGAGCGATATTTGACTACATAACCAATAATCAATTGAAATGGCAGAAATTGCCTGACCCTTTTGAACGTTTTATTTATCCAGATTTAATTTTTGAATTGCATTCAAGTTCCGAAAAATTCCAGTCGGATCTCATTAATAAATTTCCTCATGAACAAACTGCTATTAAACGCTATGTAAGAGATGTGCAAATCGCAGCATTATTGTTTATTGTTCATGCTCTACTAGACATATCCCCAAGGTGGCTGAACCCATTTCTGCAATCTTTGTTTCGTTTATTCGGAAAAATTTCAATTCAAACGACACAATCTTATCTTGATAAGCACTTTAAAGATAAAAAACTAAAATCATTACTGGTCTCTCAGCTATCAACCTATAGCTTACCGCCATCCAAAAGTTGTTTTGGAATTCATAGTATTATTGTGACTCATTATTTTAGTGGTGCCTCGTACCCTGTGGGTGGTGGTGGTGCGATAGCTAGAGCAATTATCCCTGTCATTGAAAAAGGAGGTGGTATTGTTGTAACTCAACGGAGAGTAACAGAGATCTTGATTGAATCTGGCGTCGCTGTTGGTGTAAAGGCACAATATTTAGATGATAAAGATTCATCTGCTGAAATTTATCATGCGCCAATCATAATTTCTAATGCTGGGATTATAAACACTTATCTAAAGCTAATTCCAAACACTTATCCTCTTGCTCAAAGGAAAGCAATTGAAGCATTTCCAAAAGGAAAAAGTCTCTTTACTTTATATTTAGGCTTAAAAGAAAATCCGAGAAAACTAGGTTTTCGAGGCGAAAATAATTGGATATATACCACTTATGATCACGAGTCAATCAGCAATACTTCATTCATAAATTCTAATTATCTACCAGAGTTTTGCTTGTTATCTTTTTCATCTCTGAAGAACCCTCTAGCAAAAGGGCATAGTGCTGAAATTGTTGCATCTGGAGACTATGATATGTTCACCCAGTGGAAAGACAAAAAATGGAAGAAGCGTGGTCAGGATTATGAAGATCTCAAAACTCACATAACAGAATCCCTCCTAAAACTTGTTGAAAAAACCTACCCTGGTTTTCGAGACATGATTGAGTATGCTGAATTATCAACACCACTCACATTTGAACACTTCAGTAGGTGTAATCAAGGTGCAGTTTATGGAATCCCATGTATTTCTAAACGATTTGAAGAATCTTGGATTTCTGCTAAAACCCCCATTAAGAACCTATATTTAACAGGTAGCGATATTTTTAGTTCAGGTGTTATGGGCGCAATGATGGGAGGAGTAAAAACAGCCAGTATTATAAATGGCTGTTTCGGGTTAGGATTTTTAAAAATTATGTTAATGATAATGTTTCAAACTAATACAAGAAACAAAACAAAATCAATAAAATAGTTTAAATTCTAAGAGTTTAAACCATTTCTCCCAAGCTCAATATAATAATATAACTATGGGAAAATAGAAAATTATAGTTAAAACTTTCGTGGCAAAAGATAATGCTAAACTTATCTTAATTAAAGAGTCTTAGATTTAAATCTGTACTAGATAGGGATAGAAACGTCCTATGCCCTAAGAATACAATTAACTATAAAATGACTTTTTAGTTCCGCTCAATCCTCAATTTCTGTATTATCAAGGATTAAGCGACTTGTCTTGATCTGTCGGCAATTAATGTAGGTCTTTTAACTAAAACTTAAATAGATCAAGGCTCAAAATTAAAATTTGTTAATTCTGACTTCATGAATTCAGAAAATGATAACCCATTTTAGAGGATTCCCGAGACGGGTTATCACCTTTGAGAACACCAAGGTATATATGGAAATCTCAACCAAGAAAGTAAGAATTTAAGCTTTTGTCACTGACTTCTCAGACATACTCTAAACGTTAATCTTTTTGTCTAGATTAGAAAATTTTAGACTTATCTAATACGCTTAAAAGTATTGCATTTGAATCTGCAACCTAGTTTTGGCGTTTGTTACAAGAAATTGAGACTCAACAAAGCTTGGAGGTTTAGTCCGAACACGAGGATTATTAGAAAACCCAATTCCTTCTTTAGGAATCCCCAGGAAATTACTATTGAGCTTCATGTCTCCATTCGTATCATGCACTGCTGCAATTGCATAATTTCCATAAGGAACATTAAAAATGACTTGAGCAGTACCTTGAATGATAGGAGCACATCGTCGGGAAACAATACTGGCTCCTTGTTCCGCTCTTGGAAATCCTGACGCTCCACTAAATAGGCTCATACATACTTGACCTTTTGAACTCTTAAGTTTAGAAAAGTTAACCTCAAGACTGCTCTTCGAACCTGCAAGACTCGAATTTTCTATCCCTAACATAAGAGCTGAACATAATGCTATTCCTAAGAAAGACAGACAATATAGTTTCTTCATCATGGATCAAATAGGATATCAAATCTTTTGACTAAAGAGAAATTAAAAATGTTCCTAAAACTTAACTCTAAGCCTCTACGTTAATTAAAAAAAAATAATGTCTATAATCATCAAAATAAAGTCTCTCCAGAACATTTATGGGATGTCAACTTAAGGCAATACGATCTACCCTCTAGGAATTTTAGCTTTTGTCTGGCAGGGTTAGCGTTACAGCGATTATTACTCGAAAAGACCCAGGCTAAACGATCCCGCATTGTGATGTATCACTATTTATATATAGTCTTGAGCTAAGTTAATTCGATCACTAGTCAACACGAAACAAACCTTTATTAGAATATATTTTAGCTTCTTTAAAGGATTGACTCTGAAACATCTATATTTTGAATCTATCATTTTGGTGACTTCATGATTTCCCAAATACAAAATTCTGCACCCATTGCTCGACATTCTGTTTGATTGATTTCAAACTCTTTTTCTGTGAGCCAAAATAAGGATTCTTCTAAGGTTCCTACCCAACTCCAGCATATAGGTGAGTCAGACTTTTTGCCAGCACAGACAGCACAACTTTTATCGATATAAGCCCATTTATTTCCACGATCTTCAATTTCAATTCCAATGTCAACTTTAGTATTCTTATATATTTTTTTTAGGTCATTCTTGATGCTATCTAAAACAGTTTTAACCTGAGACGAAGTAGGCAAAAGCTTGATTGCCATTCGTGATGTAAAATTAAATAATGCCCCTTGTCTCTCTAGTATAGGCTTTGTAGAAATCCTTCCAAACTCAATAGACTTGCTTTGACCATTTGGCGAATAAAATTCCATGAGGCTAGTACATAGATTTGCATAGTCTCCAAGCTTAATATTATTAGACAATTTATAGCTATCAGATGGATAATCTTTGATTAATCTCTGCATCTTATTTTCATGCAAAATTTCTTGTAGATTTTCTGTTCCAATCATTTTCTCCATAGTGGTAAGTGCATAATACATATACGCTTCAACCTGTGGAATCTCTGTAACAGGATCAAAATTCGTTTTGTTTGTGATTCTCATGATGACTTCTTTTAGGATCTTAATACTAACTAATCGCCGCTAAAACCTCATTGCACCAGTCGATCCATTCCACTTCGTAACGAATTCCCCGACGCAGGGTCAGGTAACGAAAAACGAGATGTTCCTCTGGATTATCTACTTTGAGAAAAGCATGCTCCTTTTCTCGGTAGCAGTCTAGCTGAGCTTGATGAAGCGATCTCCGATCCGTGAGCTGCTGAATCAAAACTGATCGCGAAAGATAAGAGCCGGCAAGGACTTTGACCAGTAAATCTTCGCGGATGGGGGTAGGAATACAAGGTAACTCAAACCAACTCTCAAGCTCCTTACGACCAGACTCAGTAATGCGATACAGCTTTTTGTCGGGTTTGCCCTGCTGGGCGATCGCCTCAGCCTCAACCCACCCCAAACCTTCCATTTTGGATAGTTCACGATAAATCTGCTGGTGGCTGGCTTTCCAGAAACAGCTAACTGCATCTTCAAAGCGTTTACCGAGATCGTAACCACTATGGGCACACTCAGATAAGAAGGTAAGAATAGTGTGGGAAAGCGCCATTCAGTTCAAAGCTTCAATTGACATAGCCAACAAGTTGAGTATAAGGTACAAAAGGATAAGCAACAAGTTTTATATCAACAAGTTGTATATATCTCATGCATTAAGACAGATCAGTTGTACTTGTGCAAGCTACAGATATAAAAAATGCGGCTACCTGAAGTCGTGTAGTCAAGCAGTTTGGAAGTTATTTCGTTGCGAATGCTTTGCACCTTGAGGAGCCGCCAGTGATTAACCAGACACCATTAATTCCGAAATCTAACGGGTTTAGCCAGCCCTTGCTAGATTCCTTTAGTAGCGGCAAGGTGTTTATTGTCCAAAATGAATTAACGGGCTTAATTCTAAAGAAAGATTATTACGCAGAATTAATCCACTCAGGCTCTGCTGTTGGGGGGCAGTTTGACAATCAAGTCGGTGGTATTTATACCATTGGAGATGTCGAAATTACGGTTCCCAAAAATCGGCAGGCGCTACAGCAGTCTATTGCAAGTCGCCAAGCTGATATCGATCAGATGCTGGTCTTTTACAAAGAGCGCGATTTACTCAAGCGGGCGATCGCCGTATTAAAAATGCTAGATGCCCGCTATGGCTTTGCAAAAGTCAGGGCAATTCCTACCGATCTTCTTGCTTTGCTGGTAGGCGCAAATGAACAAATCATAAACACAGCTTGGGAGCAAGCATTTGGTTTTGAGGCAAATTCTAAGACGGGTCTCGAACCCATACCCATTGAAACTATCGAGCCACTGGCCTTTCAAACGATTGATTTACTTCCATCCGCTAAGCCGCAAGAAAAATTCAAAAACTGGAGATGGCTGGCAGTGGGTGGCGCTGCGATCACAGCGGTGGGGTTAACGGTCGGCAGTTTAATCTATTTCAGCGGAGGGAAATCTTCAGAGGGAAGCGTAGCAGCTTCTGTCTCAGCGGAACCGCCCGCAGTTTCAGCGTTAGGGTTTATTGAACCTCAAGGCGAAGTGATTCAACTTTCAGCGCCAGCCTTTATGGAAGGAGCCAGAATTGATCAGCTATTAGTGCGTCAAGGAGATGCCGTAAAAAAGGGAGCCATTGTAGCAATGCTTGACAGCCGAGATCGGTTACAGGCGACTTTAGATCAAGCGCGTACAAACGTAACGATTGCTGAAGCAAAGTTGGCGCAGGTCAAAGCAGGCGCAAAAACTGGAGATATTAACGTCCAGCAAGCACAATATCAAAAGAGTAAGGCAGAGCAGGAAGGTCAAATTAGCACCCAACAAGCCACCATCGCAAACCTTGAGGCTCAGCTCGAAGGCGAACGCAACACCCAAGAATCTGCACTGCTTCAAACCAAAGCGGAACTCAACAATGCCAGAACAGAATGTAAACGCTATGAAGCCTTATACAAAGGCGGAGCGGTTTCTGCGTCACAACGAGACAGCTCGTGCCTAACAGAATCGACTGCAAAAGAGCGTTTAGCCCAGGCTTCTTCTTCTCTTAGCCGCATTATCAATACGCGTGGGCAGCAAATTCTTGAGGCAAAAGCAAACCTACAGCGAACCATCAACACACTTGATGATGAAATTAATGCTGCTGCTGCATCTCGAGATGCGGTGTCTGAAGTGCGCGGTGTAGACGTGCAGGTGGCAGCAAAAGAATTAGAATCTGCTCGGTCGGCAGTTAAAAAAGCACAAACGGATTTGGCACAAGCCTATGTGCGATCGCCCATTGATGGTGAAGTATTAAAGGTCAATACCTGGCCTGGTGAACTCGTAAAGCAAGAGACAGGCATTGTGGAACTGGGGCGTACATCACAAATGTATGTCAGCGCAGAAGTCTATGAAACAGACATTTCCCGTGTACGAGCAGGACAGTCAGCCATCATTCGTGCCGATGGGGTTGTCGGAGAACTCAAGGGAACCGTTGAGAAAGTGGGCTTGCGAATTGGTAGACCCAACATTTTAGGTACTGATCCGGTTCGAGATGCAGATGCTCGCGTGGTAGAGGTCAAAATTCGCCTTATTTCTGAAGATAGTATCAAAGTCAAAGCGCTGACCAACCTAAAAGTTGACGTTGTCATTAAAGTCAACACCTGAAGGATTTAATATTTAAAGCTAATATTTCAAATTAATATTTCAAATTAATGTTTCAAAAACAGCCCGTTGCATGGCTTCAGCTTAAACATCAAAAAACAAGATTTTTGATTGCGCTATCAGGCGTTATTTTTGCCGTCGTGATTGTCTTTATGCAATTTGGCATTCGAGATGCACTATTTGATAGTGCTGTTCACCTCCACCGTGGCTTAAATGGTGATATCTTTCTCATTAGCCCCCGTTCTACTTCGCTGATCGCAATGGATACCTTTCCAGATCGCCGACTAAAGCAAGTACTCGCTTTCCCTGACGTAGATTATACGGTTCCTATTTATGTAGGATTTGCACAATGGAAGAACCCACAAACCCGAAACTACTGGAGAAATATTTACCTAATTGGTTTTGATACTCGGTATGATGCATTTAATCTACCTGGAATAGAAAATACGCAAGTTCTTAATATTAGAGATAACATTTTTTTTGACCAAGAATCACGCGCCGAATTTGGTCCTATTGTAGAACAATTTAAGGCGAACAAGATTGTAACCACTGAGGTTAGTGATTTTGGAAGCAATCATAAGGTTAATGTAGTCGGTCTATTCAATCTTGGAACTTCCTTTGGCGCTGATGGCAACATTATTACCAGCGATTTAAACTTCTTAAGAATCAACGCAACTCGGAACAAAGGCATTATCAATATTGGGTTAATTAAGCTAAAGTCGGGGGCTAATCTCAGTAAAAATCTTGACCAAATAAAGCGATACCTTCCCAAAGACGTAAAAATTTTCAGCAAAGAAGAATTTATTAACTTTGAAAAAGCTTATTGGCAAAGTAGTACTGCCATTGGCTTTATTTTTGATATTGGCGTTACCTTAGGCATTGTCGTCGGCATTGTTGTTGTTTATCAAATTCTCTATACCAATGTCTCTGAGCATTTGCCAGAATATGCCACATTAAAAGCTATGGGCTATCGTCAGCAGTACCTTTTAGGTCTTGTTCTTCAACAGTCTCTTTTTATTGCAATCTTAGGCTATATTCCAGGATTTTTTATTACAATTGTCCAGTATGAAGTTACGAAGCAGGCAACACTTTTGCCAATTGGAATGACGTTAGATAGAGCTATTTTTGTGTTTTTAGCAACATTGATTATGTGTTTTATTGCTGGTGGAAGTGCCGTTCGCAAGCTGAAAGATGCAGATCCGGCAGATATTTTTTAGGACTTTCAATTCAAAATGTCATTAATTGCTGTAAAAAACTTGAATCATTCTTTTGGAAAGGGAAACCTAACCAAACAAGTTCTTTATGATATAAATTTAACAATCAACCGTGGGGAGATTGTAATTTTAACAGGACACTCTGGTTCTGGAAAAACAACGCTTCTGTCTTTGATTGGAGGCTTAAGATCGGTACAGGAGGGTAGTCTTGTCTCCGTTGGCAGAGAACTCAACGCTGCTAGCGAGCTACAGCTCGTAAATACTCGTCGCAACATTGGCTATATTTTTCAAGCTCATAATCTTTTGCCCTTTATGACAGCTCAGCAGAATGTTCTTATGTCTATTGAGCTACATGATTCAGTGACGCTTAAGGTGGCAAAACAAAAGGCTGCAAATATTTTGAATGCCGTTGGATTGGGAGAAAGAATTCAGTACTTTCCTGATAAACTTTCGGGCGGGCAAAAGCAGCGGGTTGCGATCGCCCGTGCATTGGTCAGTGACCCAAAGCTAATCTTGGCGGATGAACCCACTGCGGCACTCGATAGTCAAACAGGGCGTGAAATTGTCAACTTGATGCAGGGTATGGCGCGCGAGAAGCAATGCACCATTTTGATGGTTACTCACGATAACCGAATTCTAGATATTGCCGACCGCATTGTCCACATGGAAGATGGACGTTTAATCAACTAACGCACTATATTTTGAGATGGAGTAAAGACCCTTAATGCCCTTGGCAGTACTCGAAAATGAGCTGGTGTAACGGTTGTAATTTCGCCATCAGTATTAATAGACCGTGGTCGCCGCGTCTGCACATAAAATTCTTGTCCTTCCCAAGAATCGCTCCAGGGCGTAGAAGCATGGTGCCCACGATGCAGCAACGGAAACAACGCCAGCATTTGCCACCAATGCTCTAACCCTAAACTATACAAATCTAAGCGCCCATCATTAATGGCAGCATCGGGCGCAACCGCCATGCCGCCGCCGTAGAAACGACCATTGCCCACTGCAATCTGAATGGTTTTGACGCGATGGACTTGACCGTCCGCAAGGCGAATTTCGGCATGGAAGAGGCGACTTTTCCATAGAACCTGAAAGGCGGACACCGCATAGGCTAAAACACCCCAGCGCTTTTTCACCTCTTTGGTAAGCTGGCGCGTAATCTTAACGCTCAGGCCAAGGCTGGCAACGTTAAAAAAATGCTGTCCATTGACCCAGCCCACGTCAATTTGCTGAGCGTTTCCCGCTGCAATAACCTGACAAGCTTGGGCAATATCAAGCGGAATTTCTAAGGTTCGCGCTAGGTCGTTAGCTGTGCCCAACGGCAACAGTCCTAAAGGGAGTTGGGTATCAATCAGACCTGCGATCGCCGCATTAACAGTCCCATCTCCACCCCCAATAATCACCAGATCCACCTTGCCTCTATAACGTCGAATAACGTCAGAAAGCTGATCGGGAGGCGGCATTTCTTGCTCTAGCAATTCTAGCCCTAGCGATTGAAGCTGCTGACGTGCTGTCGCAACTTGCTGCTTCCCTTTACGCGCATGATGATTAATGAGCAGCAACGCTTTTTTCGCCATGTTAGCAACCAAATTTTGCCTGTTTTTTATACTAAAGAGGGATGCACCTAAACAATCTATTGAAAAAATGTACTTTCAAATCTCTATCAATTGATTGATTTATGAACTGAACCTAGACGGTAAAAACAGATATGTACGTTACCAAAAGGAAACATCCGATGAAGGTTAAGCCGTTGACATTTATGAGAGGACAGCTTCGTCGTTTACTGACTGTAGGGGTACTTGTTTTATCCTTTCTGTCGTTGAGCAGCGTCTTTAGCTTCAATCCCCCTGCTGTAGCTGCATCTCTTTATAGCTCCCCCATTATTGCTGCTTCTAGCATGGTAAATCAAGTCAAAGATCAGGTTGACAGTGCAGACCAGGCCATGATGAGTGCTAAAGACAAGCTAGATGAAGCTGGTAAAAAGACCAGTAAGAACGCCAAAGATATTGCAGAAAAGGTAAAGGGTAAGGCTCAAAAAGATATTGCTAAAACCAAATCTGCTGCAAAGGATGCCCAAGCCGCCGCGGGCACTAAAGCCAAACGTGATATTGCCAAAACACAAGAAGCAGCTGAGAAAACCAAGGCAACCGTAGTAAGCCGTGCCAAGCAAGATGCAGGCAAAGCTGATAATGCCTTGGAAAAAGCGAGTAATAAAGCCGAAGAATTTGCGTCTAATGCTTTAGATGCTGCTAAAAATCTGATTGGTCAATAGTTTAGACCAATCGTTTTAGACACTCACTCAAGTATCTAACGCAATAATCTTCTAATTTCTACGACAAGTTAAATCCATTTTCTGGAAACATTAAATATGAAATCTTCCATCGTTGAAAAATTCAAACTTCGTCCTGTTCACTTCGTCGTTACCTTATTTGCCAGTGCGTTTCTCTTTTTCTCTGGCAGCGTACCAGCATTTGCCTTTGGCGCAGCTTCTAGTAGTCCTACCGACGGCACCGTGCAGCTTGATAAGATTGAACAGCGCGCTCAAGACGTTGCAGAATCAAAAGTTGCGCCTGGGTCTATAGAAGAAGCCACAGAACGCGCTAAAGGTGGAATCAATGAAGTGCAGGGTGCGGCAGATAAGGATCAAATGAGCCGTCCCAGCAATTCTCAAAATGCAACCACCGTTAAGGATCAAATTGGTAAGGCATTGAAGAAGGCGACGAAGTAGACAGCAAATTCAAGGCATTCTGATTCTATTGACTTCTACATCGTAGATTTCTGCGGTTAGTCATAGATTCTCTGTATCCCACAAAAAGCAGTTTAGTCGCGATAGACATTGATTTATCCGGCCTAGGCTGCTTTTTAGATTGTGGGCAAAGCTTAAACGAGGGGTTAAGAAAGCTCTTTCTCAATCGAAAGCGGCACGTCTTTGAGATTAGACAACTCAACTAACTCTCGTTCTTTCGTCTTAATTTTAAGTGGAATGCTAAGTGGCTCAGGCTGCTCTAGCCAACAGCTTGCAATCGGCAGCGTCTGTTCTAAATCTTCCAGCGGCCTAGGAATCACCATCACGGCATTTAGCTCACCAATACGCTCCGCCTCATGCATCCCAGCTTCGATCGCCATTGCTACGTTGGCAACCGAACCGCGAATAATCACGGTACATAGCCCAGCCCCAATGGTTTCATAGGCCGAAAGCTGCACTTCAGCAGACTTCAGCATCATATCCGCTGCCCCCACCATTGCAGGAAATCCGCGCGTTTCGAGTAGGCCGATCGCCAGATTACTGAGCTTACTCACTGCGCCATTTTGAGCCAACTGCATCATCCGAGCGCTGATGGGCAATACCGCCTCTAGATTGGGTAACGGTCTTGCCAAAGTCAGGCTAGAAACATACTGACCAAACTTTCTGGCAGTCTCTTCGCCCACCTGTACTGCCAGACGCACATCGGCAATGCCGCCCCGCACGATCGCCGTACAAAAGCCACTGCCCGTCTTCTCATAGCCAACCAGCGTTACGCCAGCAGACTTCAGCATCATGTCTGCGGTACCCACAATAGCGGGAAAGCTTTGGGTAGAAACTAAGCCCAGCGCAGTTTCCCGAAGGGGATTGCGAGGTGTTCGGGCTGCTCGCATTGGCGACCTCAATCGTTATGTCTCCTCTATACTTTAGCCGCACATCTCTAAAACTGAATCCTCAAGAATCGGGAGATGGCGACACTGAACGGCTGCGATTGGGCAAAAGCGTAGACAGCAAATCATGAACGTAGGCTTGCCCATGCACGACGTTAGGGGTTTTCTCTACGGCCTTTTCCGTTACATCGGTGCCAGCATTGCTTTCTGTAGGTTGGCTGAAGCTAACCGTAGGACTGTCAGGGTACTTGAAAGGGTTAGAGCCAATATGTGAGCTTTCTGGATACTTAAAGGAATTAAAATCACTACTCTCGTTTACTGGCGGCGGCGCAGAGAAATTGGTAGGTTCTGGTATGGACTGGGCAGCCCCCCAAGGGTCGGGCAACGGATCTAAGGCTTGTGGTTCTGGGGGTTGTGGTTCTGGTGTCGCTTCAGCAATTATAGGTTGGGTCAGTGCCTCCGCTTCAGGCTGGGTCTGACGGCTGCTGTCACCCAACATAGAACCTGACGGAACCAATGCCTTTGCTTCTACCGAAGTATTGAACAGCGTACATTGCGACCCAATGCAGGCACTGGAGCCAATGATGCCAGCGCCAACCATTAGCACCCCTGCGCCTAAACTTGCGCCTTCTTGAATCTCTAAAATTCCATCGCAAGAATGTAAAACAGCGCCCATGCCAATGCAAACCCCTGCCGCAATGATAATGCTGCTGCCTGGGGATGCCTGAAGGAGAACACCAGGGGCGATCGCCGCGTTCGGATGAATGGTCACATCACCACTGATGTAAACCTGAGAATCATGCATGGCCTGAAGCGGCGGCAAATACACAGATATCAAAACCTCTAAAAAGACTGTTCCAAAACCAAGGCACTACGCCCGATCCAGTTTAGAGAACAGCTTAAAAACTATGGTGCAGCATAACGGATGGAATAATCCGTAGACAAATCGTTAAAGCGAAGATTGTACGAATCGAAAACTACACAACATCTATTGAGAAAGGGAGCGCGAGTAAAGCAGCCAGATAAGCACCGCTTTCTAGGGCAGAATTACCCGCCCCCCATTCTATTCACAAATCAACTAGGGCGCTGAATCACAGCCTCAAGAACCCGTCGCTTCGCCTTGGTGTCAATCCCAATCACGCGGACATACTCACCCGCATGTTCAGCGATGCAAGATTCCAGGGCGCGGAACACTTCCGCCTCACGAGTGGTTGAGATGGGCGCACAGCTATGCCAAGCATTGGCTCGGAATCGGCGCTTATCGGCATGTTCTGTGGCAATTTGGTGCCCCTGAGCCAACAGTTGACGTACCTGACTCACCACCTCCGAAGCCAGCGGTCCTCCAGAACCAGATCGGGCTGCGGGCGGCGCAGAAGATGAATGCGCTGAAGCCGCTGGTGCTGAATAAGAGGCAGCGGCTGGCTTACCGTTGCTCTTGTCATCGGGTCGCTGCACCACCAGTTCTAACACGCGACGCTTTGCCTTCGCATCAATGCCCACGAGCCGAACGTATTCGCCAGGGTGTTGAGCAATAATGGCGTTAATTTCAGAAATCGCGTCACCGTCTCGGCGAGCCGTGACAGACTTGCCGCTTGTCCAGGCACTCGCGCGGAATCGTCGCTTATCGGCATGTTCTGTCCCAATCTGAAAGCCCTGGGCTAATAGGCTATGAACATGGCCTGCAACATCAGAACCCACCACAGCACTTGTGCCGCCAGCCGCAGGTCTATGAGCATTCGCAGGAGCGGAGTAGCCAGAGCTGCTATTGCTGCTGCTAGCAGCTGACGATGTGCCGCCGCCGCTGCCATTGCTACCGTCAGCACGCTGCACCACTAATTCCAAAACGCGACGCTTGGCCTTGGGGTCAATACCCACCAGCCGAACGTATTCACCAGGGTGTTGAGCAATAATGGCGTTAATTTCTGAAATCGCGTCACTATCTCGGCGAGCCGTTATAGACTTACCGCTTGTCCAGGCACCAGCCCGGAACCGACGCTTGTCTGCATATTCTGTCCCAATGTGGTAGCCCTGAGATAGGAGGTGACGGACATGTCCCACAACATCAGCGCCTGCGGGTGCAGCGCTTTGACCTTGAGCTGCCTTTGGAGCCGATGCGGCAGAGTTAGCAACCCGACGAGGAGATGGGGCGATGCCGCTCTTGCCATCGGGTCGCTGAATCACCAGTTCGGCAACGCGACGTTTTGCTTTGGTGTCGATGCCCACGATGCGCACATAATCACCCGCATGTTCTGCCATGCAGGCTTCTAAAGCCGCCAATACTTCTGGCTCACGGCTGGCTGAAATGGGCTTGCAGCTCGTCCAAGCGCTGGCGCGAAACCGGCGTTGGTCGGCGTGTTCTGTGCCAATGCGATAGCCCTGAATGAGGAGCTGTCGCACCTGCTCTACGGCATCAGCACTGAGATAATTCGTTCCTATTGCCACGGCGGCAGATCCTCCATTAACGTGAGTTCCATTTCCAGCAGCCTCATTCCGAATCGGGACTGGTTTAGCGGTGCCTTTTTGAGCAGGCGCTTCCCGAATGGGTCTGATGCACTCAATATCATCGGCGCAGCGGTAGCCCGAGCGCAAAGACTGATTAATGCCAATCACATGACTGGCAAACTCTACATCAGCAGCCTGGACGTTGGGCAGACGATCTGCCTGCTGCTGTGTAGTAATAACTGCCCCAGAGGGCACGTACTTACCTGGCGGAATTTCTACATCCTGAATCAGAGCGTGCATCATCACAATGCAGCCTTTATTGACCCGTGCGTTAAAAACCGTCGAGCGAAACCCAATAAAACAGTTATCACCCACATAGGCTGGCCCATGAATGAGCGCCATGTGAGTAATGGAGGTGCTACCGCCAACCCAAACTGAATAGTCTTTTCCATCGTCCCCGATGACGCGACCTTGCTCTAGCCCATGAATCACTACTCCATCCTGGATGTTGGTTCGTGCGCCAATAGAGAAGGGAGTCCCTTCGTCGGCACGAATTGAGGTTCCAGGGGCAATCATGACGTTTTCGCCAATACGCACGTCGCCAATGACGTTGATATCGGAATAAACGTAGGCCGAGGAGTGAATTTGAGGTTTAGATAAGCTCTTAGACCAAGGTGTCGGGGGAGCCGCAAGGCCACGGACAACCATGAATAATCTCCTGACTGAATCTTAAAACTCAGTTTGTAGTGGGAATTGACTGCTTACGCAGGAAACTACGTGTTAAAGCACCCAAAAAGGCCATCTTAAAGACGGCAAGGCTGGATAAAAAACGAAGCAAAGGCTAGTACTGGTCTTTTTTGCTGTAGAGCTGACGATTATCGAGGCTAACGGTGTCAATGATGCCAACCACTAAAGCGTCTAAAGGTCGCTTTTCGTAACCTGGGAGCTGACGCGCTGCGCTACCGCGACTCACCAAAACCCATTCATTAACACCTGCCCCAACGCAATCAGCCGCAACTTCATATTTGGGAAGAAGCTGACCTTCTTCATCAATAAGCTGCACCAGTATGAACTTAACGCCCATGAGGCTTTGTTCTTTCTGGGTACTTACAACGGTGCCGCGAACCTGAGCAATTTGCATTGAAGGTTACGGTCTGCCGATGGGGCGAATGCCTTGGACGCTTTCGCGGAACTGCTCAACGTCTTCGGTGTAGCGGATAGGCAGCACGTACTCTAGGTTTTCGTGGGGGCGCGCAATGATGTGGGTAGACAATACTTGCCCACCATTGACGCGGCGCACGTTGTCAATGCCAGCGGCGACGGAAGCCTGCACTTCAGACACATCACCCCGCACAATGACGGTGACGCGACCACTTCCAATTTTTTCGTAGCCCACCAGCGTGACGCGGGCGGCTTTTACCATTGCATCGGCTGCTTCTACAACAGCGGGAAACCCTAGGGTTTCAACCATGCCAACTGCGATCGCCATAACATTATTCTCCAAAAATTAAAAAGACAAACTTTGAAAACCTAGCCATCTAAAACCTTAGGTTCTAAACTGCTCAACGTCTTCGGTGTAGCGAATGGGCAGCACATACTCTAGGTTTTCGTGGGGGCGCGCAATGATGTGCGTTGAAAGCACTTCTCCACCATTGACCCGCTTTGCAGACTCAACCCCTGCGGCAACAGAAGCCTGAACCTCAGACACATCTCCTCGCACGATCACGGTAACGCGACCACTGCCGATCTTTTCGTAGCCCACCAGCGTCACCCGCGCTGCCTTAACCATTGCGTCCGCTGCTTCTACAACAGCAGGAAAGCCTTTGGTTTCAATCATTCCAACCGCAATCGGCATAACACTCTCCTAACGTAATTCCTAACGTAAAATTGATCGCTTCACCTTTGATTAGGACTCAAGGAGCCACCCTTCGCTCGTTTTTGCACGGGGATGCTCATCGTTCTATGTCATAAAGGCTTTCAGGCTTATGAAACTAAGAATAGAGTTGCTGTGCTCCTTTTGACAATATAAGTTTCAATGATAGTTTCAAATTTAAGACATTAGCTCAGCTAATAGTCTCTTGCGAAGAGACTTGCTCCAAACTTAGCCCACTGAAACCGATCTAGAAACCGCTAGTGCCCCTTTATAAAAATATTATTAAACGGGTCTCATAAGTAAGAATCAGAGAAACGATTGATCATTTTTTATGAGATGGCTCTTTTCTTCGGTATCGTTGCGGTCTAAGCTGAGATTTAATCATTGGACTTGTAGCGATCAAAAGTAAAGATCTAAAAAATCCGCTTATTCGCTGAAATGCTTATTCAGCATGATGTTTAGCGATTGAGGCTTTGTGTGGCGGCAAAGAACATCGTGACTCCGTTAATGGGGTAGCCATAAATTTTAAGGTGCTTTCAATGAGGCTCATAAGCTGTTGTACCTACGACTGATGCAGCAATGAGTGCCTTAAAATTGGAATTAAGTTTTGTAAATAACTCGGTTAGGGCGGCGATCGCAATGGAACGTTCCCATGAATGACATTCTGGTGCAAACAAGCTGGTGGGTGCCTTGCTATGGGCTGTTGGGGGCATTACTGACCCTGCCGTGGTCGATGGGCTTGGTAAAGCGTTCTGGGCCTCGTCCTGCGGCCTATTTCAACATTTTGATGACGGTTGCTTCCCTGATCCACGGCACCTTGGTGTTTCGAGCAACTTGGCATCAAGAGCCAGTACAGCTTGTGTTTCACTGGCTCAAAGTGGCTGACTTTGACCTGACGTTTTTGGTCGAAATTTCTTCGACAACGACGGGCGTAATGGAACTGGTGACAAGCCTCAGTTTTGTGGCTCAGATCTTTGCCCTAGGCTACATGGAAAAAGACTTTGCCTTAGCGCGGTTCTTTGGGCTGATGGGCTTTTTTGAGGCGGCAATGAGCGGCCTTGCCATCAGCAATTCGCTGTTTCTAAGCTATGCCCTGTTAGAGATGTTGACGCTTTCAACCTACCTGCTAGTGGGCTTTTGGTATGCCCAGCCTCTGGTTGTGACCGCCGCACGGGATGCATTTTTAACCAAGCGGGTGGGGGATATTTTGCTGCTGATGGGGGTGGTTACGCTCTCTGTGCTGGCAGGGAGCCTTAACTTCCCAGATTTGTACGACTGGGCAGAAACGGCAACGTTAACTCCCTTGGTCGCTACGCTGCTAGGACTGGCGCTGATTGCAGGGCCTTCCGGTAAATGTGCGCAGTTCCCGTTCCACCTTTGGTTAGATGAGGCGATGGAGGGGCCTAACCCAGCCTCAATTTTGCGAAATTCTGTGGTGGTATCGTCGGGTGCCTATTTTTTAATTAAGCTCCAGCCGATCTTGAACCTATCCCCCGTGGCGTTGACGACGCTGATAGTGATTGGCAGCATTACCGCCATTGGCGAATCTTTGGTGGCGATCGCCCAAATTGACATCAAGCGCGCCCTCTCTCACTCCACTAGCGCCTACTTGGGGCTAGTATTTATTGCCGTGGGGATGCAGTGGACGAATGTAGCCTTTCTGCTGCTGTTTACCCATGCGATCGCCAAAGCCTTAATTTTTATGAGCGTGGGGGGACTGATTATCACCACCAACACGCAAGACCTCACAGAGTACGGCGGGCTATGGTCACGGATGCCTGCAACCACCAGTTCTTTTGTTGTGGGGGCTTCGGCACTGGTCGGGCTGTTTCCGCTGGGCTGTTTTTGGGCTTTTGAACGCGGTTTAGATATCTACTGGTACGACCAACCGCTGCTGGCAGCGATTGTGTTGACAGTCAATCTACTGACTGCCATTAACCTCACCCGAATTTTTCGACTGGTCTTTTTGGGTGCCTCTCAACCCAAAACGCGGCGTGCCCCAGAAGTGCCTTGGCCGATGGCAGTGCCGATGGTGTCTATGATTATCGTGACGCTTTTGTCCCCTTTGATGATGATGCGTTTATCGCTGCTGCCCAACCTTGCATCCCTCAATAGGAGCGCTGCGGCAGCGCTGGTTCTGTCTGGAATCATTGGCTGTAGCATTGGCGCAACCCTAAGTCTGAATCGATCAATGGCGCGACCCATCCAGAAGCAGCTGCGCGTTCTGCAAGATATTTTGGCCTACGATTTTTATATTGATCGGCTGTATCGCGTCACGGTGGTGTTTGTCGTGGCATCCCTGTCGAAGATCACAGCCTGGATCGACCGCTATATCGTGGATGGCCTGGTTAACGCCATTGGGTTAGCTTCTGTGCTGAGTGGAGAGAGCTTGAAATACAGCGCTTCGGGACAGTCTCAGTTTTATATGCTGACAATTTTGATAGGGGTTGGCATCTTGGGGCTGTTATTCACCTGGACTTTGTGTTAGAGGAAAACCTTGTTGTAATGGGAAACAAAGTGGTAGAGGAAAACAAATGCTAAGCATACTCCTTTGGATTCCGCTCATTGGGGCGATCGCCATTGCGCTATGGCCCAACTTTCAGTCTGGACGGCAGGTGAAGCAATTTAGCCTAGTTGTGTCTGTGCTGGCGCTGGTGTGGACGGCTGTGATTGGCTCGCAGTTTGATATTGCGATCGCCGGATCTCAGTTTCAAGAAACCATCCCGTGGCTAGATAGCTTAGGGCTGCGCTATCAGGTAGGGATTGATGGCCTTTCTTTTCCGCTGGTTGCCCTCAATAGTTTGCTCACCTGTATTGCCATTTACAGCACAGATGATGACCTTGAGCGACCGCGCTTTTACTACAGCCTCATGCTGCTGCTGAACTTTGGCGTCGTGGGCGCATTTTTAGCAGAAAATATGCTGCTGTTTTTCCTGTTTTTTGAGATTGAGCTGATTCCGCTGTATTTGCTGATTGGGATCTGGGGCGGGGCACGGCGTGGCTATGCCGCAACCAAGTTTTTGATCTACACCGCCGTTTCTGGCATCGCCATTTTAGGCAGTTTTTTGGGATTGGTCTGGCTGAGCGGAGCCGATAGCTTTGTCTACCAGCCCGATTTAGCTCATTCTCTCTCGCTAACGCAGCAGGTGGTGCTATTGGGGGGGCTACTTTTGGGCTTTGGGATTAAAATTCCCCTCGTCCCTCTCCATACTTGGCTCCCCGATGCCCACGTTGAGGCTTCAACACCCGTCTCGGTTCTGCTGGCGGGGGTGTTGCTGAAGCTGGGTACTTATGGTTTGCTGCGCTTTGGGGTGGGGCTATTTCCTGAGGCATGGGCGGTGCTGGCTCCCTGGCTGGCATCTTGGGCGGTGGTTAGCGTGCTGTATGGGGCATTTACGGCGATCGCCCAAACCGACATGAAAAAGATGGTGGCCTTCAGTTCTGTAGGGCACATGGGCTTTATTCTGCTAGCCGCAGCGGCTGCGACCCCCCTCAGCCTGGTTGCCGTGGAGTTGCAAATGGTCAGCCACGGACTGATTTCAGCGCTGCTGTTTTTACTGGTGGGCGTGGTCTACAAAAAGACCGGAACCCGTGACCTCACAATTTTAAGAGGGCTACTCAACCCAGAGCGAGGGCTACCCGTAATTGGCAGCCTTATGGTGCTGGGCGTAATGGCAAGTGCTGGTATTCCTGGAATGGTTGGTTTTATCTCTGAATTTTTAGTATTTCGCGCCAGCTTTACCGCATTCCCCGTTCAGACGCTGCTGTGTATGGTTGGGACAGGGCTAACCGCCGTTTACTTTCTGCTGCTGGTCAACCAGGCATTCTTTGGTCGCCTTACCACTCGTGCCGATGGTAAGGTAGTGACATTGCCGCCCGTGGCTTGGAGCGATCGCTATCCTGGTATTCTCCTTGCGCTTTTAGTCGTTTTGTTTGGACTCCAACCCAGTTGGATTACAGGTTGGACAGAAGCTAGCATCACTCAACTAGCAAAAACCGCTGCCACTCCTGTTGCGGTGCTTGCCCCCAATGCTGCTGCCGCTGTCCTAGGTCAATCTTCAATTCCCAGCTAATCCGCCTTAATAAAACGGCGCTGAATTCTTTGCGGAAGTCATTTCATGCCAAACACTCCTCAGCTCAAATCTAAGCATCCCTACGCCGAGTATATCGAACGGATCCAACAGGGGAAAACCCTTCTGCCCGATACGCCAGAGAACGTCTTGGAGGTAGTAGGCGTTCTCAAAAGCTATGGCGTTGTGATGGACGCCTACTACAAAAATCTGATTTATATTGCCGAAGGGCAATTCCTAGAACTCTTTCCATTTTTCAAATACTTTGACGGAAAAGTTACGATCGCCAAGCTGATGCGCCACTTGTGGCATGACCGCATTAACTTTGAATATGCTGAGTACTGCATGAAGGTAATGCAGTGGCACGGTGGTGGTGGCCTTGATGAATATCTTGAATCTGAGACGTTTCGCAAATGTGCCCAAAAGGCCATTGATGCTAAAACGCGGGGCAACTTTTTTATTCGTGGACTCAATAAAGCCTTTCCTGAATTTTTGCTAGAGCAGGTGCGGCAGTCGGTTTACTACAGCGTTTTAGGCCAGTTTTGGGATGTTATGTGTGAGATTTTCCTCACGCTATCGGATTTATATGACCAAGGAAAAATTACGACGATTCCTCAGATTGTTGAGCATGTCAAAGCTGGGCTGGTTAGAGCAGCAAGTAAACCCATCGTCTATGCCGTCGAGATTGGAGGGCAGCGCTACAACATTATTCCTAAATCGGCAAAGCTAACTTTTTTGGCAGATGCAGCCATTCCCTATGTAGAAACCATCTTTTTTAGAGGAACGCCCTTTTTAGGCACGGTTTCGTACAACGCCCAGGCACAGCAGATTCCCTTTGACCAAGGCCGCTTTGCTTACGGTGCCCTGTACGCAGATCCGCTCCCCATTGGTGGTGCTGGTATTCCGCCCACGCTGCTGATGCAGGACATGCGCCACTACATTCCAGACTATCTGCATCAGGTGTACCAACAAACCATCCGTAAAGAAGATGACCTGCTGATTAAACTGTGCGAGAGTTTTCAGAAGTCGATGTTTTGCGTCACAAATGCAACCATTGTGGGGCTAATGCCTCATCCCATCGACACCCGTGACCCCAAAGAACAAAAAATAAACTTGGTTTACCTTCAAGGCTGGATGGATCGGCTGCGATCATCACAGTTAGAGTCTGTTCAAATTGGGTCTGCGTCATAGATGCAAGATTTAGGCTGATGTCGAGCGACGATGCCATCCTAAGGTTTAATGAAAGGTAGATGCTCCCAAAGACTTGGATTAAAGCAAGTTTAGGTCAGCCAAATGTTTGCGTAGGGACGAAGGTGTGGCTGTAAATTCATCTGCCCGATTAAATAAGGTTTTGGTGGTTCTTAATGGCAAGGGGGGCGTTGGCAAAACCACTACTGCCGTTAGCTTGGCTGCAATCTTATCTGCAACGTACAAAGTTTTGCTGGTGGATGCTGACCCTCAGGGTTCGGCTTCTTGGTGGGCAGAGCAAAGTGAAACCAGTCTGGGATTTGACATTGCGAAGGAAACCAACCCATCACTTCTCAAAGATCTAAAAGACGCTAAAACCTATGGCGTTGTGGTGGTCGATACGCCCCCAGCATTGGCATCTGAAGCACTGGCGGCGGTGATTCCAGCAGCAGACTACTTAATTTTGCCCACGCCTCCAGCTCCGATGGACTTGGCGGCTCTGGTGCAAACAGTCAGAAGTGCGGTACTGCCGAGTGGCGTGATGCATCGCGTTTTGCTAACGAAGGTCGATCCACGCAGTATTAAAGAAGCTCATGACGCGCAAAATACCCTTCGGGAATTGAGTATTCCGGTTTGTACGGCGTTTATTCGGGCTTACAAAGCGCACGAACGGGCGGCGCTCGAAGGCAAGACGATTCTGCAATGGCAGGGACGCAATACTGACCAAGCGGGTTCAGACTACCATCAGGTGGTTGAAGAAATTGAAAAAGACTGGAGAAAAAAATCATGACGCGCCGCAATCTTTCGGATATTTTGCGACAAGAGGTGCAGAAGGAAACGTCAGAAGCTTCTGAATCAGAATCTAAGCCTGTCGCGGTTGAAAAATCAGAAACGGTTGATGCTTCCGCTGCCAGTTCTAGCCGTGGGCGTAAATCTACTGCACCTGCAAGCAGCAGTGCTGACTCAGCTAAAGCAAATGATGCGTCTGAGGCAAAGTTGACGGCGCAGATTAGCGAATTAAAGGCAGCTTTAGCCCAGGGTGCAGAGCAGGAAAAAACGCTCCAGGCAGAAACTAAATCGCTTCAGGCAGATATTAAGCGTCAGCAAAAAGAGGTCGGTGGCCTTGAGGCTCAAGTATCTCGGCTAAAGACGGAACTGACCGAAGCTAAGGATGTGATTCTACAGCTTTCTGAGGAAAACACTCAGATGCGCAAAACGGTGGATGAATTGAAAGCGCCAAAAGCCCAACCACAGCGCAAAGCACCGTTGTCTTTAAGGTCTGTCCCGTCTCATTCTGTGCAGCCTAGTAGCCAGAGCAGCAGTACAAACAAGCCTAAATCTGTAGATGTGGGCTGGATGGACTGAGACACACACTTAAAGGGTAAAGTTCAAGACAAATACATTGAGTGCGATAACCCTGCGACACATCTATGCATGGAATGTCTATATGAAGATCAAACTTGGGGAACGCTCTGTGACGCCCACGTCAAGACCCATCCCCACGATAATTATGATGAACCAATCCCTTTGGTGAATTCGCCACGGATAGGAATGTGCGGGTATGATGGGCCAGCAGAACCGCCTTATTGATGAGAAGGCGTACTTTTGGTGCGTCACCGCTCTGAAAGAGCTAGCGATGCCCACCCTTACTCATCCAGCACCCACATCTCCTTCGTGGCTTCCTCATCAAAAAATCGTTTGGGTCGCACCACCACCACCACGCGGCCTAAAATCTTTTCGGATGGTGCATCAGCAAACCACTGAACATCCAGTTCACCGTCTGCTTCTACGACAAAATAGCTCTGGTCGTCCCATTCTCGGTGGGCGCGATCGATGATGATCAACACCTCATCCGATGCCTGGTCTGGGGGGATAGGGAGGCGATCGCCACTACTCAAAACCGCCACCGGATCTTCGGCGCTGGCAATCACCTGCCAGCCTGGTAATGGCACCCACGCGCCTTCCCCTGCAAACTTAACGATGCGGAACGCGCCTTCTTCTTCAACCATAGGGGCTGCCTTAAGGGCTTCTACGGGCAGCGGTAACTTGCCTAAGAGTGGCACAATCCGTGGCAAATCTAGTTCTGAGTCTGGGCGAGAGAGCGGTAAACGAGGCGAAGTCTGCGCTTTGGTAACGCTGAAGTCGGTTAGCAGCTTTTCAATTTCTTTACGGGCGCTGTCGCTTTGGGCAAACTTAAGCCCCTTGGCAATGAGGCGCGATCGCTCCTGAAGGTCTGACTTTTGCTTTGCCTGTACCCAGGTTTGATGGGCAACCGCATCGCCAGGGTGACTTGTAGCAAACGCTTCTGGCGGCTTGCGGACACGGGCAAAATCTTTGATGGCGCGGGTGATATCGTGGGCTTCATCGGAGTCTAGCTTGTGCTGGAAGGCTAGGGCGGCGATCGCCGGTCGTTCGGGCTGAGTGAATATGCGCAGCTCGTAGAGAATATCGCTACCGCGATGACCAAAATGCTCTAACACCTGAGGGTCTGCATTAAACTGCACCAGCCCCGTATAGACCTGGGCACCCACTATCACCTGATTTTGCTGAATGGGTTCAAAGCCCGTTTCTTCAAAAATAGCTTGGGGCGTGTGCCCTGCCTTTTGGAGCTGTTGACACGCTTGACCCCACTCAACCCAGCTTCCCTGCTTACGCCGCAGCATTAAAAATAGGCTCTCAGCATCTATGGAGTCGTCTGCGGGGGGAATGAGCGATTCGGTCATGGTCAAGGCAAGATCTGCACAAGCAGAGTATGTGGAGGATATTTCTCTAGTTTACAGGGTTGAGTCGGGTGCAGAGCAGGAGGATTTTATCAGTGCGGTGAGAGGCTTTTAATAATGCGCTTCTCAGCAGCAGAAGCTAACGCATTAAAATTTCAATCCAAAGAAAATTCCGTCAACTTGTAACACTCCGAGTTTCAGACGGGCAACCTATGTAGAGAGATCGTCTCGCCGATCTGAGCAGCATGGTGGTTGAAGCATGGCAGTAATGAACGGAACTCGTCAGTTTTCATTTCAGAGTCAAGATCTGTCTCAAAAACTGGTAGCGAATATCCCTCTCAATGCGAGCGGATATTGGCGGCATCAATTTGATCGGCTATCGGCTCGCGAAACGACATTTCACTGGTATTTAGGCGTCTCTAACGGACAAATTGTCCATTCCGGCAGTACCCCCTGGAGTTCATCGGCACTCCTAAGGTTAGTGCAGCGCTACATCCCAGAAGCTCGACAAGAGCCAGCGCGAAGCAGTCTTATGCTTTTGCAAAAAAAAGTGAGCGACCAAACGATTACCCCGACTGAACTACTGAAGCAAATCAGACAGATGAACATTGCCGATGAGTCTCAGCTCAAAGCGGCTTCGCGCCTTAAAATTCTTACCGATTTAGATACTTATTTGCTGATGGGTTCTGGTGACGCAGTATTTGTCCCTGACGCTGCAATGGCGTCTGATGGGCATCAGTTGCTCAAAGCGGATGCCCACGTTATGATGCGCGGCGCACTGCAGCGCCAAATCCTGTGGCAGCAGATTAGACAGCAGGTGCCGTCCATGAATCTGGTACCTATGCTTAATTCTAAAGTCTTTGAGCAAACCCCACTGCCACAAACCCAAAAAGAGCGGATTCGGATGCTGGTGAAATCTGGTAAATCCATCAACCATATTGCCATTGGCCTTGCCAAAGATAGCTTAGAAATTGCCACCATGTTTGCGCGATTAGTCAAAGCAGGCTTGGTCAACCTTGATACACCAAGTCAGTCCGCGCCCTCAGTCATCATGATTATTGATGATTCCCCACTAGTGCTAAAGCAGTTTCAGCACTGGGTGACGGCCTTAGGCTACCCAGTCG
>JAGVDA010000496.1 GCA_020058975.1 Thermosynechococcus sp. WC_1
AATGTTTAAAATATCCGCCACGCGCTTTTCGTCTACATCTGCCCCCAGAACTTCGTAGCCGCTCTTATGTAGCGTTTCACAAACGGCTCGACCAAAGCGTCCCAGCCCAATAACGGCAAACTGGCGACGACTTCCGGGTTTTAGAGGACGAAACAAGCCTAGGGAAGAAAAATTCATGGACGACCATTCCTAATATTTACAGCATGAACAAGACAGTATGAAGAAGTTGCACGAACCCATTGCGCTAACCCACCAGCAGAGATTCCTCTGGGTACCGAACCGCGCTGGGCTTGGGGTCGCCCAAGAGCGCGCCAATCAGCAGTAAAACGCCGACCCGACCGATGTACATCATTGCGACCAATACCAGTTTACTGACAGGGGTTAGCCCTGCCGTAATGCCCGTCGAGAGCCCTACGGTACCAAAGGCAGAGGCGACTTCAAATAAAATCCGAATAAAATCAAGCTGTGGATCCGCGAGTGAAATACAAATCGTTGCCACAATGACCGTTGCTAAGGAACCAACGGTAACTCCCACGGCCTTCAGCAAGAGCGACAGGGGCACTTGGCGCTTATATATCGACACAGATTCTTTACCCTGAAGGATGGCTTGGGTACAGCTTGTAAGAACGCGTGCCGTAGTGGTTTTGATACCTCCAGCGGTTCCGCCTGGGCTACCCCCCACCAGCATCAGCGCAATGGTCACAAACAAACCTGCGTTGCTCATCTGCCCGTTGTCAATGGTGTTAAAGCCTGCGGTACGGCTGGTGACAGACTGAAACCAAGCGGCAAGCAACTGCTGTGGCAGTGCTAAGTTGCCAAGGGTTTTGGTGTTTCTCATTTCAATGAGCCAGATGGCTACGGTGCCGCCGATGAGCAGAAACAGGGTGGTGCTGACGGCAACGCGAAAGTTGAGCGATCGCACCGTCCGCAGCTTTTGACGCAGAATGCGCTCTCGAACCAGCAGGTACAGCTCAAAAATGACCTCGTAGCCAATGCCGCCAAAGATAATGAGTCCAGTAATGACCAGATTGAGCAGAAAAGACCCTTGATACCCCACCAAGTTATCTGAAAATAGCGCAAACCCCGCGTTGTTAAAGGCGCTCACGCTATGAAACACCGAAAACCACAGCCCCTTCGCCCAGCCCACATCGGGCACAAACACCCACAGCAGCAAAAAAGCCCCCGTCAGCTCAAACAAAAGCGTGGTGGCAACAATAGACTGAAGAATTTGGTTACTTCCCTGAAGGGCACGGCGATCAAGCGCCTGCTGAATCGCAATTTTGTCTTTAAGGCCAAAGCGACGACCCAACAGCAGCAGTAAAAAGGTGGTGACGGTCATATACCCCAAGCCGCCCACCTGAATAAGCAGCATAATGATGCCTTGCCCAGTCCTAGAGAAGTAGGTGGCGGTATCTACGACGACATGCCCCGTCACGCAAACCGCTGAGGTAGAGGTAAACAGCGCCACAATGGGGTCATTCCACTGACCGCTGGTGGTGGCAATGGGCATCATTAAAAGCAGGGTGCCAACCAAGATGACGGCAATAAAGCCCAGGCAAATGCTCCGCGATACGGTCATGCAGTCTTTTTCTTCACTTTTTCATCATGGTTAAGCCGATGCTCTCCACCATTATTCAACGAAAGCGCATTTACTTTAAAGATTTAGTATCCCTGATCGCCGAATCGGGTTGCCTAAATCCCACGCTGTGCAAAGGGTAGCGCACGCACAAACCGCAAAAGCGATCGCCCCATTTGCACATGCGCCTCATCCGACTCCACTGGAATAATATTGGCAGGGGTACCATGCCCAAACTGATCAATCACCTGATTTGCAGCCTCTAGTCCCGTCACATAGGCTTTTTCCTGAGACCAAGACCCATGACGATTCACAATCCAGTCGCCGCTTAAAAATAGGTTGGGAACACTGGTCGTACTGGGAAGCAGATAGCGATAGCTACCAGGGGCAAAATGAGTCACCGCCTTGGGTAAGCGCACAATGCCATAATCCACGACCTTCGCCTCACCAAAGGCTGGGATGCAGGCGGTTAAATCCTGCTGCACCATCTTCAAAATATCGGCATCCTCCATCGCCAAAAACTGATTGGCGTGGTAGAAATCTGCTTCAACCACCGTGCCCGATTCATCCCAATAGGAATCGTGGAGGGCATTTAGGTCAAAGAACGTCCAGCCTGTGGTGGGATGGAACCCGAAGCAGGCGTTAGAAGGATTGGGAATGGGCACCTTGCGATCGAGCCAAATCCTTGTCGCCAAGACATCCACCGCACCTAGGTTCATGACATTGGTGAACTCGCTGCGCTGACGCAGGCTAGGGCTATGGCGAACGATATTTTGCAGCCCCGTAATGCCCACGGCAAAAATCACCGCATCGGCTTCAAACACTTCATCGCCACACACCACTGCATTTGCACGACCCGATTCATCTAGGCGCACATCCGTCACGCGGCGTTGGGTGAGGAGTTTGCCGCCGGAGGCTTGGATGCGATCGCACCAAGGCTGAAAGATCTTTTCCCCCACCGTACCGCGACACCACACCACATCAAAGTCGTTTTGGTGGGCCAATATGAAGTAGTACAGCATCCCCAAGGCAGCGGCGGCAGAACATTGTTCGCCAGGGGCAAACAGACCCACCAACAGCATGGGTTCAAAGGCTTCGCGGTACAGCCGTTCGGATACGTTGTATTGGCGAAATAGCTCGCGGGCGCTGATGCCGTCGTAGCGTCGCCAAGCTTCATCGGAGTTATCGAAGTCTAGGACGGCTTGAATGAGAGGGAAGGCCGAGAGACGATCTGCGAGGGGGAGTCGGGGGAATTGGGGATAGGCGAAGGTGCCCAGGGGCATGGGCAGACGCGGCAGGTTTTGGAAAATGGGCGAAATGGCTTCTACGCCTTTGGGTGAATATTGAGTGGAACGTGTCCAGTCTGTGAAGGGTTTGAGTCCGAGGTGGTCTACCAGAGCAAAAATATTGCGGTAGGGGTACCAAAATCCGTGAATGCCTGCTTCGAGGGCACGACCTTCAGCAGTTTGCCAACCAGCGACGAGTCCGCCAGGGTATGCGCCTGCTTCGAGCAGGGTGACTTGATAACCTTGGGTGGAGAGGTGATAGGCCGCACCAAGACCCGCCCAGCCTGCGCCTACCACTATAATACGTTTATGATTTTGGTTATTCACGTTTCGATAAAATATGCGGAATCTTGATTTTCTATTACTGGTTTTATTGGGCTGGCTAGTCGCAATATTAACAGTACAAACCCACGGCTGGCAATTTATGTTTCCAAACAATTCTCTCAATCTTGGCTCTTTTTTTGGAAGCTTAATTTCAGCAGTTCTAGCATCAATTGGAGGTTTACGCTCAATTCGTGCTGAACGACATTATGCCGAGATTCTATATAGGGCTAGCTTTGTATTAGCATTTACCTTGATTGCTCTCATAATCATTGCAAATATCGTTTTAGCTTTTGTCATGACATATCTTACTCATTTTGGTAATTAAGGATTGTGAATTAAACAAATTTACGATCTTGGTTATCTGTGTATAGAGAAAGTATGCGAAATCTTGATTTTATATGGCTAGTTTTATTGGGCTGGCTGGTTGCAATATTGACAGTACAAACCCACGGCTGGCAATTTATATTTCAAAATATTATTTTTCAAAACATTTATCCATATCTGGATTCTTTCTTAGGGCCTTTCTTAGGAAGCTCGATTTCAGCCGGATTAGCTGCCATTGGAGGAATGCGAGCCGTGCGGATGACAATCCGCGACCCAAAACGCTATCGTGCCCCTGAGTGTTTATGTTGGGGAGTCTGTGCCTTAGCAGGACTCTTGATTGGATTGGTAATTCTTGTGAATATAGGGATTCATTCAGGCATCAGTCCTTAACAGTCATAGAAACTGCCTACACGAGAATCGGTCTATTGTAAGAAGCTCCATCACTCCTAAGACACCGAAGGAAGTGGGACGCTGAGGCACTGACTGGTTGAGCAGAATGAGAATTACCTCATACCTCATAGAGCAAAAAGCTGTTTTAGGCCAGGAAGAGCCTCTTCCTGAATCTCAAAATTGACCCGCTCATCGACGGTGAAGGTCAAACGTCCTGCGGCTTGCTGAAGCGCTTGTTTAAACTCTGGAGTTAGTTCGTAGGTGTTTTGCTCAATCGTTTTGAGAAAGAAATCTTGTCCCGCTATTGTTACCTTGATCCGTTTAGGCAGCCCATAACTGGTTGAAGATTCACAGCCAAAAACAATCCCACAGTCTCGACCCCGCACAATAAACAATTCGACGCTTTTTTGTGTCCATCGCGCATGAACACGTTCTTTACGGTTGGAAGCAAAGCCCAGCTTAAACTTAAAGCTTTTGGTAAAAACAACCAGCTCTTCTGCACCAAAAGATTTATCTAAGGCAACTTGATTCCAGGGCAATTTGATATCCTTGGTCGTCCAATCTTGCGTCTGAACAATGGGTCTCTCGGAAGGTTCTAGGCTCAATAGCATCCTAGACGGATTATGCTGCGGTTCTCTGATGACATACTCATCGCTCTGAGATGAGGTTAAAGAAGAAGTGAATGGGTGCGTTACGGCGATCGCCGTTGTGGGCAACGCAGCCAAAACAAAACTCACCAAAGCAACTGAACGAAACTGATGCATGCGATTAATGTCTCCGATCATTAGAAAAGGGTTGGAGTACATCCAACCCTTCATATCCTAGTTACACTTACTACCCTTACAAACGCTGAAGCTTAGGATAAGCTTCGGTGAGGTCATCTGCTGTCAATGCATCACCATTGGCCTGAGGAGTCCACAGAACCCGCATCGCCAAGAGATCTTGAGCGCCCACGCCACCAATCTGGCCTAACGCTTTTTTCACATCTTGAGCCGACTGAACCTTAGGCAGATCCAGTTTGCCTTGAGAGGCCACAATTAGCGTTACCAAAATGTATTCGCCAGGGCCTTGGCTCAGCAGCGTGCTGGCATCATCGGCTGCTGGCAAAGTGGCCGTTGCCGATTTTTGCTTGAGCTGGGCGCTGTAGTTAGAAAGCGTTTCTTCTTGAAATTTACTGCGCTCAGAGAGGGTGCGTCGGTTAAATTCTGCCTCTGCTGACATCAGCCGCGTTTGTTGACCTTCGGCGTTGGCATACACCCAGTATTCAGGGTGACGCAGCAGCGCCAAAGTTGATTCTTGAAGGGCTTCGGCTAACCCTGCGGAGTTGCTGGTGTTGGCATTGAGCGCAATGCGGTCTAGGTCAGTTTGAAGGACTCGTGCCTCAGCCAATAGACCAATTTGCAGGGTGTTGACAGAAACAGGCGGGTTGGTCAAGTCTTGTTCGCTGACGGATACGCCGCCTTCACCACTGGACGCATTTCGGAAGCTAGAGAGAACGAAATTGGCGATCGCAATCACTATCAAAATCGTAAACAGAGAGCCGCCCCCACCAAACATAAACGGCAGCATAAAGGGGAACCCAAAGCCGCCCCCGCCATAGCCGTAGCCGCCGCCATACCCACCGCCGCCCATAGGCTGACGTGCTGGAGCCATCCGAGTGGGGATAGAAGGTCTACGGAAACTACCCCCACCAAAACCGCCACCCGTCTTAGCGGCTAATGCAGAGTGAGCCTGGGAGAAGACTAATCCAAAAACGAGCGCAAAGGCGACGCAGATGCGACTAAAAGACTTCAGTATTGAAACAGGTTTCTTATTCATAGTGCTCAGTGGGGCTGACGGTAAAAGTTTGAGTGCCGCAGGTTTGCCCCTAGGGACCTTATCGGTAACGTTCCTTTTAGTCTAGCGCTGGGATGAACCTGCGGCACAATCTGCATCCCTTCGGATTCCCGTATCAAAGCCTGTGTTACTCAGGTCACAGGGTTGGAGGGCGAGCAATCTCACCTATTTATTGATGCAACTATTTCAGACTGCAAAATTGCTGCGTTGCGACCCAAATCTCTGGTAATACATCGGTTAAGCCATGATCGCTGGGTAGCTCAATGAGGTTGCATTTCGGGTTTTGCGCCGCATAATGACGGCTGGCTTCAACGGGAATCACCTCATCGGCGATACCGTGCAAAATGAGCGTTGTAGCGGCAGATTGGTTGAGTTCTGTTTCAGCGTACTGGCTAACATCTTCCCAAAAGGCGTAGCTTAGGGAGAGCGATCGCC
>JAGVDA010000428.1 GCA_020058975.1 Thermosynechococcus sp. WC_1
CATCCAGTATTCTTGCTTGGGGCACCCTAAAGACACAAATACAATACTCGCCCCGCTTTCGTTAATTTGCTGAATCAACGCTGCACTTTCTTCTGGTGCTGTGTCACCAAAAGGTAAAGGTTCCATCCCCGCAATCTTGAGTCCAGGAAACTCTCTTTCAAGTCGGCACTGCATTCGCCCCAAAATTTTTGCCTGAGACCCAACGAAAAAAACAGCGCTATTTTGCTCGAGCGCCTGATGGCAAAGCGTTAGAAAGATATCCATCCCCGCCACCCGCTCTGGGCGACGAACCCCCATCAGCTTCATCATCCACACCAACGGCATTCCATCCGGTGTAACCAAATCTGCCGATTGCAAAATACTCCAAAATGCAAGCTTTCTATGCGCCTCAATGAGCATGTGCGTATTTGCAACGCAAACAAAGCGGCTCTGACGAGCAGAAGCCCAATTCACAATAATGTCTATCTGTCCTTGAAATGAAAGCGCAGCAACCCGTGAACCAATAACATTAACGGTTGGCACTAAAGATGGCGTTAAGTTCATTTGTACGTACTACTTCCCTAGCATTCGATTAAACGTCTACAAAGTAAAAGACAGTAATGCCTTACGGGAAACAGCATAAACTCCGACGGCACTGCTGGCGAGTTGTGAGAGTTGAAACAGTCAGGATTGGTGAGGTTCTGACTGTTTAAAAACGTTAGATGAACGTACTCGGTTCAAAGAGATAGATCGAGTTTTGCTACAGAATTCAGCAGGCTTCTTAACAAAACTCTTTCATTAATATAGCTTTTGACTATGTATTATCTCTTGTATACAGATGCCTATAAACTCTGGTAGGTAGATAACCTTTTTTGCTACGCAACTCCCCACATTTCAATAACTATAGTTCTATTTCCGCTGTTGCCGCAGTATATTTAGATTCTCTTTATAACTTATGCCTTCTTTTTTATCAATATTTTGATTGCCCAATATTGATGTCAACAACTCCTTCTGCCTAATAACGATACCCAACCATTTAAATTGCTGGGCAAAAAAGATTGAGCCTGAGCCAATAAAGGTTGTGTACTGGTGTTTTCTGGACATAAATATACAGGCAGATAGGTGCTTAGGATGTGTCAAACCGAACGGCTAAGAGAGGTTCGACAATGGCGTTATTTTTTAGGGAAGAGCATGACAAGGTATTTAACCGTCATCTCTAGGGGTTTCCAGTTGGGGTCTGTAGAGGGAATTCTGCGCTCCCCCGAGACGGCTTTATACGGTACAGGAAATTTTTTGTCTGCACCCTGTTTTGGCGCTAATTGGACAATAATTTTGCCAAAATACGGCTCTAGCTTTGTATCGGTCAGTGGAACAATGCCGCCGTAGGGTCCCCCAAGTCCCACGATTTGGAACAGCCCCATTTTTTGCTGAAGTTCCGCGATGGTCATCCCAATGCGTAGATCTGCGGGGAGTTTCCAACCTCGACCCATTTCAATGGTTTCATAGGGTTTTGTCTTGGTTTTGTCTTGCCAAACCACCGTTAAAGACCAGTCCGGCCCAAGATTTATTCGGGTGCCAAATTCGCGCTCTGTTTCTTTAGCATCGGGTGGGCGCACATCTGTTAATCGCTCAGCGCCAAATATTTTAACGAGGTCTTTGTAAGAAGTGGTCGCGGTAATGGGGCCAACACTTACCCCTGGAATGACTTCTGTATTGAGCGTCGCCCCTTGAGCCGCGTTGAGAGGCATAATTCTAGGTCGAAGGGGTTGACTCAAGGTAGCAGGCTGAATTCCTCCCCAGAGGAGTCCGACGCAAATGCTTCCAAGTCCTATTCTGCGGACAGATGACGTTAAACGGGTCATGGGGTATTGCTGTCTTATTTCAATCGTTTTTCTAGAGAAAAAGACCCTTTTGTCAGGCTTTTGTTCCATTTTAGAGGTAGGTTTGAGCATTGATCTAAACGTTTTGGCTCAGCCAGGCGATCGCCTCCCGAATCCAGTCGTCTGTATTGGCACTTTTAGAGAGCGCCGTCTTTTGCCCCACGGCTTTCAGGGCATCTATAATTTCGCGGGTGCTATAGCCTAAAGCTAACAGCGTCATTTCGACTTCAGCCTGTACTTCAGAAGCTGGCCCAGGTAAAGGGGCGCTCATTAAGCCAGCCTGTTCGCGCCACTCTGCCAACTTAGTGCGCAGTTCTAAGGCGATGCGCTCAGCGGTTTTAGCGCCTACGCCAGGGGTTTTAGAGAGTAGCTTAGTGTTGCTGCTAATGATGGACTGAATGAGATCTTGTAAACCAAACGTATCTAAAAGCGCTAGCCCCAATTGCGGACCAATGCCGCTAACGCTAATAAGCTGACGGAATAAGTCGCGTTCTGCCACAGCGTGAAACCCAAAGAGAATCCACTGATCTTCACGCACTTGGAGATGGGTAAAGATTTGGACACTATCGCCAATTTCAGGCAGATGCTGGATGGTCCGGGTTGGAATTTGCAGGTCATACCCTACACCATTAACGTCTAGGGTGATGAAGCTGCGGGGGCTGGAGCTACGCTGAAGAGAGGCCAGAGTGCCTTTGAGATATCCAATCATGTTGATCGTGGCGTTGACCCAAGTTTGCTATGTCTTTGAGGATATCTGAGATGAACTACGCGCGTACGTTTAATGCTCAAGTTTGATACTCAAAATGGGTCGTTAGGGTAGTGTTAAAGCGGACACGTTGAACCTGATACAAAGTTGCTGTAAGGACTGCACTTTATGATGCATCGGCGCAAGGTCTTAAAATTGAGCGGTGGGCTGAGCCTCAGTTTTATCTTTGCTCAGCAGGGTGCATTACGGGCGATCGCCGCTAAGCCCCCTCGCCTCAAGATGACTGCCTACTTACCCGATGGAAATCCACTGCCCCGTAAGCCACTCAATCAGCTTTATTTTTTAGATCTTCAAGAGGAGCCACTGCCCTCTCCCGCTCGCACGCTTGAAGCAGGTCTGCTGTTGTCTGAGCTGCCTGCGGTGATTCCCTTTGCGATCGCTCTCCGTCTTCCGGTTCAAGGGTTTGGGGAAGTGACCCTATACGCCGACAATGACGGTCGAGGATTTACACCTGC
>JAGVDA010000400.1 GCA_020058975.1 Thermosynechococcus sp. WC_1
GCCTCTTCAAAATCTAAATTAGTAAAAACTACTTCATTTTCTTTTAAGTAATTGCTAACAGCTTTCAATACAGCTTCATCTAAAATATTTGGCTGTTTATAGCGCCCAAAAGGAACGTTAAACTGACCTTGAGAATTGACCCGGAACAAGCCATTGTAGCAAGTCTTATTCAAGAAAATTATTCTGGATGCTCTTTGCACAAGACTTTTTTCTTTATAACCTTCGGATCTATCCCATTCTCTAACTTCATAAAAATACTCTTCTTCATTTCTATGAGTCTTTAGTTCAACGATCAGGTCTTCTAGAGACTCTTTTATGACTTTATAGCAATTAATTAACTCTGGATTAGAGTCATTGACAGAAGCTTTTTTGTGCTGAAGTGCTAACAATAAAGCCCCTGCACCTAGAAATGGTTCGTAGTATCTTTCTATTTTTTTAGGCTTGTATATCATTAATTCTGGTACAAGCTGCCTTTTCCCTCCTGCCCATTTCAGAAATGGTCTTACAAGCTTATTTTTTTCCCAATTGTTCATTTTATGGAGCTAAAACCTAAATACAAGAATATTCTTCGAGATGCCAGTTCATTCCTAGAAAATAGAGGAATATTACTTTCTACAATGCCAATATCTAAAACATCATTGTCTCATTATTTTCTTGTCCAGCGATGCAGTGCTATGCAGTTCCGTGAAGTACAGGTTGTCAACTTCTGAATCATGCAGCTTTTCTCATATTCTTAATGCCTAAAATTAGGTGTACCTTATGTGCCTGAAAACTGCTGTGTGGCGATTGACCTACCTATGGCAAGTCTTATAGGTGTGGACGTACATTTGGGCAATTCGTACGTACGATTTTCATACACTCCTGAGCAGCTAGCATAAGTTACAATTGCCTAAGTCAAGCATACAGCCTTTATTTCTAACGCTCATGCAAGAGTTTTTTGAAAATGTCGCGCGTTATCCTCGGTATCTCATTGCTTTAGTGCTTGGGGTATTTTGGAATGCGATTGAGCCACTGATTCCGTTTCTGCGCCGCCCCACTACGGCGATCGCCCTCATTAGCGCCCTCATCAGCGCCCTCATCTTTCTTAGTCTGACCATTCAAGCCATGCTAGGGCTATCGGTAGACGCAGTCTAAAACTTAGGCATATTGCGCCCATAGGCTTTATCGCAGGGTAGACTAGGCTAGGGCAACGGATAAATTTTGATGCATCACCCATTGTTCGGGTGAAGAAGAGAAACACTATGGCAACAGGACGGCGAATTTCTCGCGTTTCGGAACTGATTAAGCGTGAAATCAGCCAGATGCTGCTTTTTGGCATTAAGGATGAACGCATTGGCGGCGGTATGGTCAGCGTAACGGACGTGGATGTCTCTGGCGACCTTCAGCACGCCAAGGTTTTTGTGAGTATTTATGGCACAGATGAGGCCAGAGCCGCCACGATGGAAGGGCTGCAATCTGCCTGTGGCTACATCCGAGGGCAGCTTGGTAAACGGGTGAACCTGCGCCGTACACCGGAGCTGAGCTTTGAAGAAGATCGATCTTTAGAGCGGGGTATGCGGGTGATCAACCTGATCGAGCAGCTTGCCCAAGATCGTCCGGCAGAGGAGTCTGAAGCAGATGATGATGATGCAGACGCTGCTAAAGCAAAAGAACTGGAAGTCTAGAGCGAGGCGAATCTTTTGACTCACGTACTCCCCGACTTTCAGGATTTAACCCTGGCAGAACAGGTTGCCCAAATGCTCGTGGTACGAGCCTCTGGGCATTTATTCGATCATCAAATTCTTTACCCCACCTGGGAGCCACAGGCCGATACGCTGCGCCACTACCTCCAAGATTTAGCGGTGGGCGGCGTGATTGTTCTGGGCGGTAGCGCCGCAGAAATTGCCCTGCGATCGCAGCAGCTCCAAGACTGGGCAAAGGTGCCGCTATTTATGGCGGCTGATATTGAAGAAGGTGTAGGCCAGCGGTTTTCTGGCGCAACCTGGTTTGCGCCACCCATGGCTCTGGCGGCGATCGCCCAAACCGATCCCAACACCGCCACCCATCTCGCCACTGAAATGGGGGCATACACCGCTCAAGAAGCCCTAGCCATAGGACTTAACTGGGTTCTAGCGCCCATTACAGATGTCAACAATAATCCTCAAAACCCCGTCATTAACGTCCGTGCCTTTGGCGAAACCCTAGAGGTTGTTAGCCAACTCGCAACGGCCTTTATCGAGGGCGCACAGCAGCATCCGGTGTTAACCACCGCCAAGCATTTTCCAGGCCACGGCGATACCGCCACAGACTCTCATCTAGATTTACCCGTTATTCCCCATGCATTAGAACGGCTCCAAAGCCTTGAATATCTGCCCTTTAAGGCGGCAATTTCCGCTGGGGTCGATAGCGTCATGAGCGCCCATCTGCTGATCCCAGACCTCGATGAAACCTATCCTGCGACGTTATCGCCGCGCATTTTGACAGGGGAACTGCGGGAAGCACTGGGGTTTGACGGAATTATCGTGACGGATGCATTGGTGATGGGGGCGATCGCCGACCGTTACGGTGCCAACGAAGCCGCCGTGTTAGCCGTAGAAGCCGGAGCCGACGTCCTCATGATGCCGCTGGATCCATTTGGCGCAATTCAGGCAATTTGTGAAGCCATTGAGAGTGGACGAATTTCCGCAGATCGAATCCAGGCTTCTCTAGAGCGGATCTGGCGAGCCAAGCAAAAGATTTTTACCCTAGAGGTAGCAGAAAAGGGCACCCACCACCACGATTGGGAGCAGCGCCCCCCTGCGCCGATTCAGCTTGACAAGTTAGCTCAGCCCGCTGCGCAACAGGCAGCAGCAAAGATTTTAGAGAAATCTTCTCAGTTTCGCGGCGTTATTGCGGCAGCAGAAGGCTTTGCCCGTAACGTAATTGTGGTTGACGACCTAATTGGGTGCGATTTTCTCAATCGCAAAGCCCCCGCCATTACCATTCCTCAGCTTCATGGCTATCAAACGCTGTATCTCGTTGATCGTCATAGCCCTTCCCAACCCTATGATCTGGTGCAGACGAACCCTGAACCCACAATCCTTCAGCTTTTTATCCGAGGCAATCCGTTTCGAGGGAGTGCTGGGCTAAGTCAGCTTGCAAAGGATTGGTTTGATGCACTGCTGCAAGCGGGGCAATTGCGCGGTCTAGTGATCTATGGCAGTCCGTACACGCTAGAAATGTTTTTGCCGCTTTTGCCGTCAGAAATGCCCTACGGGTTTTCCTACGGTCAAATGCCAATGGCTCAGGCGATCGCCCTCCAGTCTCTCATGCCAAACCCGTAGGGGTAGATTTACACACAGGTCTTATTTTAGAAAAGATTTTGGCTACAGTCCGATCCCTCAATCCCCTCTTGGGAGGGGCGGGGTGGGTTAGTCAGTAGCGCCATGACTAACCCACCCCGCCCTACGGGCACCCCTCC
>JAGVDA010000514.1 GCA_020058975.1 Thermosynechococcus sp. WC_1
GAAGCATCACGGCCTAAATTTAAGGTCGCATTGACCAGGTACTGAATCGCGTCTAGCGCGGTTCCATTATTGCCCATTAAGCTCTGCACCTGCGGCTCAGAAAGCCCTTCAGCATCTAGCGTCAGCCAATGCCCGCCAAACTGTTTAAGGCGAGTCTGGGCAGACTGCGGCGGAGTGGTGTCAATCGGCACATCCAGAGAAAAGTGGCTGAGTAACGTACTCAACCACTGCTGGGCGGCTTGTGCGGATGCATTATCTGCCATAGACCTAAAGCCTAAATTCTAATTAGACGGTTTTTTCTTAGGACGGTTGGGTTCAAAGGGTAGCGCAGACGCATCTGAGCTGCTACCGCTGCTCTTTTTGGTGCGCTTCGCTTCTTCATCAATAATTTTCTGCAAGTTTTCTGGCAGCGGCTCCCGAGACAAAATGAAGCTCTGAAGCGTCTGAAAAATATTGGCGATGAGCATGTAAAGCAAAACGCCACTGGGCAGCGGAATGAATAAAAACATCCCAGAGAAGATGACGGGTAAAAACTTATTGACGGCCTGCTGCGACTGTTGCGCAGGGGTTTCCTCAGCGCCGCCGCCGCCGCTTTGACCAGAGAGGAGTTGGTTTACATACAGCGAAATCCCAAACCCTAAGACCAAAAACAAAACGTCCCATCGCACGGCATTGATATTAAAGCTGCCGTCACCGACCGGAACATCTGGGTCAATCACGCCCACATCACCCAGGGCTTTGATAAACAAAAAACCCGTTTTGGATGCAATACCTGGAATAGTGCCCTGAATGGTGGCATCTCCAGGCTGGAGCGCGGTCACTTTGCCCGTCTCGTCTACCTTGACGCGATCTTGACCCTTTGTGACCTGCCAATGGGGCTGTAGACCAGGATTAGAATATTCTTTGATTAGCCCATTAAAGGGCTTACCAGACGCAGACTGAAAATCAATGGTGGTTGCGTTGCCGACCGGAATTTTGTTCCCTTCAGGAACCATTGCTAAGACCGGAAAGTGAACGCCATCGGCAACATAGATGTTTTGGGGTTTGGTGATAACTGGAACCACCGGAGCCGCCGCTACCTGCTCAATTTGGTCTTTGGGCACCACCTGAAGATCAACGGTGTAGTTGATGTCAGAAAAAGGTGAACCCCGTAAGGTTGCAAACAGCGCAAACAGAATCGGCATCTGAACCACAAGGGGCAAACAGCCCGCCAGGGGGTTGCCAAATTCTTGGATGAGCTTAGCCTGCTCTTCCTGCATTTTGGTGGGATCGTTCTTATAGCGCTCCTGGATTTCCTTTTGGCGCTTCTGCATGATGGGCTGCGCCACCTTCATCTTCCGCATGTTGCGGATTTGTCCAGCGCTCAGCGGATAGAGCGCAAATCGAACCACCAGCGTCAGCGCAACGATCGCCAGACCATAGCTCGGCACGACCCCATAGAAAAAATCTAGGATCGGCAGCATGACGTTACTTGAAAGAAATCCAACCCCAAAATCCATTGTGCTTAAAGTTGACCTCTGTACGCTGGCATTAACTTAAATGTGTCTGCTTCCCAGCGCCATTGCAACCCAGGAAGCAAAATCTTTAACTTTTACGCGGCAGTCGCGACTGGAACTTCGAGTCCGGCGCGCTCTTCTATGTAGGCGGCAACTTCTCTAAAATTAGGGATGGCCTTTAGCTCGAGCTTATTGCCGTCTTTGAGCGTTACCACCATGTCGCCCCATAGCCCAATGCCACGAGACACGGAGACTACCTTGGCGACTTGAGAATAGACCACATCTGAGCGATCGCGCCCCATCCATCCGCCTGTCACTGTAATGCGACGACTGGTGATGCGATACCGCAGCCATAGCGCCCGCACGATTGCACCTGACGTAATGGGTAGGCAGATCACGGTTAAACCCAACAGGAGGCCAAAAATTAGCTCTCCAACGTGGGGGCCACCCTCAAAATAAACGTCTTCTTTAATCCCCATGGAGTATCTCCGTCTGCGCCAATAACTGTTTCAATTGTTGCAGAAATTCTGGGTAATCGCACTGAAGGGCATTGGGATAAACCACAATTACCACATCCCAGCCGTTCTCAAGGCGAGGAAGAAGCTGCCGCAGGATTGAGCGCAACTGACGCTTGATTCGATTTCGCACCACGGCTCGTTTACTCACCTTGGTGCTAATTGAAATACCAACGCGCAGGGGCTGTAGTGCCTGAGGCTGAACCACATGCCGATAGGCTCTTAGCCCTAAGGCAAACCGATTAAGCCGAATCCCTTTTTGGTAGACCGTGGTGAAGTCTTGCCTTGCTTTGAGTCGATTCTGTTTGGGCAGCATTGAGATTTATGGCTCAACTTGCCCCAATGCGGCCTAAACCGCTAAGCGATGGCGACCTTTCCGACGACGGGCTTTGATGACGTTTTGACCATTTGTGGTTCTCATGCGGGCGCGAAAACCAGAGGTGCGTTTGCGTTTACGGCAGGTGCCGCCAAGGGTACGTTTCGTCATAATCTATGTTTAGAATGCATTGCGGAACTGGCCTTCTCGAAAAAAGACCTGAGTTACATAGTGTACGATCTTACGGCTTACCTATGCTAGGTTTTGATAAAAATGAGTTTGGCGATCGCCGAATCACCTCGGTTTGAGCGCTAGGAATTCTCTTCTGTGTGGATCTTTTAAGGAAAACGCCCTTCATTTCCAAAGAGGTATCCTCTAAGATGAGCCATGCGATCTGTGCTTGTGCCGTGGCCGCTGTCGCTGCCGCTATTTGAGGTCAATTGTGGAAACTTCTGTTGAAAGTCTCTGGAATCAAGTCCTAGAGCGTTTGCAGCTTCAGCTCAGCCGACCAACCTTTGAGACTTGGATTAAAACGGCAAACGCAGAGAGGCTCGAAGACGGACGTTTGGTGATTCAAACGCCGAATCCGTTTGCGCGAAATTGGCTCCAGAAATACTATCTCAAAACCATTTCTGAGGTGGTTCAGGAGATTTTAGGGTACGCGGTCGAAATTCATATCGAAGTGCATCAAGAAGAAAGTGAAATGGGTTCGGGGCTATCGGAGCCAGTAATGGCGGCTGCTGCACCTAGCCCCTCGCAGTCTAATGGTTCTGATGCTGGAGGGCAGCGATCGCGTGGCAGTGCCTTAAACCCCAAGTATGCTTTTTCGCGGTATGTCGTAGGCCCGAACAATCGGATGGCCCATGCGGCTTGTCTGGCGGTGGCAGAATCACCCGGACGGGAATTTAACCCGCTGTTTTTGTGTGGGGGAGTTGGGTTAGGCAAAACTCATCTGATGCAGGCGATTGGGCATTATCGCCTTGAAATTCAGCCCAACTCTAAAATTTTCTATGTCTCTACCGAGCAGTTTACCAATGACCTGATTGCGGCGATCCGTAAAGATGGAATGCAGGCATTTAGAGAGCATTACCGTGCGGTAGACGTAATGCTGGTGGACGATATTCAGTTTATTGAAGGGAAGGAATACACCCAAGAAGAGTTTTTTCACACCTTTAATACCCTCCACGAGGCTGGCAAGCAGGTGGTGCTGGCTTCAGATCGCCCCCCGAGCCAAATTCCTCGGCTTCAGGAGCGGCTTTGCTCTCGCTTTTCGATGGGGCTAATTGCGGATATTCAGCCGCCGGATCTTGAAACGCGGATGGCAATTTTGCAAAAGAAGGCCGAGTATGAAAATATTCGGCTGCCCCGTGAGGTGATTGAGTATATTGCGTCTTCTTACACTTCTAATATTCGAGAACTGGAGGGGGCATTGATTCGAGCGGTGGCCTACATCTCTATTTCGGGATTGCCGATGACGGTAGAAAATATTGCGCCTGTGCTAACGCCAACCTCGACTAAATTGACAGCCTCACCTCAGATGATTATTAAGGCCGTGGCGGAGACGTTCAGCATTTCGATTGAAGACTTAAAGGGAAATTCTCGACGGCGCGATATTAGTACAGCGCGGCAGGTTGCAATGTTTCTAATGCGTCAGCATACGGGTCTAAGCCTGCCTAAAATTGGGGAGGAGTTTGGCGGCAAAGATCATACGACGGTGCTATATAGCTGTGAGAAAGTGGGCGACCTGCAAAAGACTGACCCCGCGCTGGCTCAAAATCTGCGTCTGTTGCGCGATCGCCTTGCGAATGCTCAAACTCAAAATTGAGACGAGCAATCATTTGCTGAAGTCGCTGGTGCTGTGGATTAGTGGTTTGCTTTACGCTTTATCCCCTCTAATATTTATGCCGGATCTTCCATGATTTTAGGCACCTTGAAAAAGTCGCCGTCTTGGTCAGGGGCATTGTCTAAAATTGCGTCGCGATCGCCCCAAACCTTAAGCTCATCCACTCGAGTAATATTGCTAACGTCAATGGCGCGGGTGGTTGGCTCTACATTGGTTACGTCTAACTCGCTGAGCTGCTCAAAGTAATCTAAGATGCCGCCGAGTTGAGTGGTGAACTGCACCTCTTCTTCTGGCGTTAGCGCAAGACGTGCGAGCAGGGCGACTTTATGAACTTGGGCTTGATCAATCATAGGGAGTGCTTCTAGTACAGATCCATCGTGGAGCGTCCGGTTGTCTTGAGCCAGTTTTGGGCTTCGATGTAGTTATTGGGTGCCACGCGAATCGCGCGCTTCCAGTATTCGGCAGCCTGGTTAAATAGCTCATCCGCATCATCGGGGCGACCTTCTTCAGCGGCCTGCTCACCCTGGTAGTGATAAATAACGGCGACGTTATTGAGCGCCTGACACAGACGGGCATTTAGCCCCAGCGCTTCATGATAGAGTTCTAATGCCTTTTCATGATCTCCATTACTGGCGTAAATTAGCCCCATGTTGTAAAGCACGTAACCACGATCGTAATCGTCATCCTCTAGCTTGAGGGCTTCTTCGTAGTTATCGAGGGCTTCGGCGTATTCTCCATCGCCTTGCGCCGACATGCCATCGCGGTAGTAGGCAAAGGCTTCTTTTTGACGATGGGTAGCGGGCAGAACCTTTAAGATCATGTCTGCCATGACCGTAAAAGACTTATCAATAAAATTATCGTTGCGTTGAGAACGGGGCATATCGGCTTCGCCAAACTGAAGGTTATTAAGCGTTCAAGGCGCGACAACGCCTTACTGTAGTTTATCAGGTACAGATTGATGCGTTGATGAAGATATTTTTAAGCGCGTGTTGGGCAGCAAAATTTTGATCCACGCGCCGCCCTGCCCAGGATGGTTTTTGGCCTCAATGGTGCCCCCATGAGCCGTAATGATTTGATGGGCGATCGCCAATCCCAGTCCACTGCCGCCCCCTGTAGGCAGGTTTTCGGGTGCCACGCGACCCCGCGCCGGATCGGCTCTATAAAATCGCTTAAAGACGTGATTCAGGCTTTCTTCAGGGAATCCTGAGCCTGCGTCTATCACCTCAATTTGCACCCACTCCTGGGTGAGTTGCGTATCGGTGGGATCTGGAATCTGAACATTGGGACGCAGGTAAATGGCGATCGCCGCATCCACGGGACTAAATTTAATGCTGTTGTCGATCAGGTTTAGAAACACACGCAGCAGCCGATTGCCATCTGCGCCCAAAAAGTGATGGTCTGGGCCTTCGTAGTAGAGTGACAGGTTTTTGTGCTGCGCCAATGGCTCTAACGTCACCCAGGCATTTTGGATCAGCTTGGGTACGTCTACTTCTGTCGGCTTTAAAGTATTAGGATTCTGAAACGTAATCTGGCTCAGCTCTAAAATATCCTGTACCAAAACGCTTAGCCGCATGGTTTCTTGAATCAGCCGATCTACCCAGCCCTTTAATGAGGGGTCAATACTGGGCTGAAGGGTTTCGGCAATGAGGCGAATGGAAGTGAGCGGCGTTTTTAGCTCATGGGCGACATCAGACGTCCAGCGATCGCGTTCTTGTGACAACTGTACGGCTTCCCAGCGATCTTCCAAAAATACGCCAACGTGTCCTTCTTCTAACGGAATCGCCGATCCGCGTAGGGGTAAGTCTTTCGCCTGCTGCTGCGTTTGGAGCGCATGAAACGTCCATTCCTGACATTGAGATGTCTGATGCTGCCGGACAGACTCAATCAGCTGATCTAATTCATAGGAGCGAACCATCTGAAGCAGCGATCGCTGCTTGGGCGCTGAGCTATCACGATGCGGCTCCACATTAAGAAGAACGGCAGCTTTGGCATTATGCCAATACACACAATTTTCTTCATCAACCTCCAGGTAGCCCACGGGGGCAGACTGTAAGATGGTTTGCCACGTACTCAGACGCTGGTGCAAAGACTGTTCCGACTGCTGCTGAAACTGCACTGCCTTTCGCAGCCGTACCTGAAGGGGCATTGTGGCGCTATGAGACCCCGATGGAAACAGCCGCACCAGCCGACCTAACTGCCGCTGCGATCGCACTGAAGCCCAGTACCACAGCCCTAGTCCAACGGACAGCCCGCCGACAAACCCCCATCCCCCCGCGCTGATTGCTACCACAGCATTTTAGTGATCCCATTTATTATCTACTTGGCTATCCAAAACGATACCCAAACCCGCGTACCGTCACCAAATAGTCAGGGTTGCTGGGGTCTTTTTCGATCTTCTCACGCAGCCAGCGGATGTGAACATCGACAGTTTTGCTATCGCCAATAAAGTCAGGTCCCCAGATTTTTTCAAGTAGCTGCTCACGAGGCCATACGCGGCGAGGGTAGCTGATAAACAGCTCTAAAATGCGAAATTCTTTAGGTGAAAGATTGACGTTCTGGTCATTGACCGTTACCCGACATTCTTGAGGGTACAGCGCAATATCGCGGCACCGAATCACGTTGGCCGACTCGCTATTGAGCAGTCGTTGTCGTCGCAGCAGGGCACGGCACCTTGCCACGAGTTCCCGCATTCCAAAAGGCTTGGTGAGGTAGTCATCTGCACCCACTTCTAAGCCCACCACGCGATCGCCTTCTGTCCCCTTGGCGCTCAACATCAGCACAGGAATCACCGCACCTTCCCGACGCAGAAAACGGCATATGTCTAGGCCATTGATGCCAGGCAGCATGATGTCCAGAATAATGAGATCTAAGGGTGGCAGATCGCCTCCTTGAGGTTGCTCAGCGTAGGTACGAATGAGGTCAAGAGCCGTCCGTCCGTCTGCTGCTGTTACGACAGAGTAACCTTCGCTGCGGAGGGTGAGGGAGATGGTTTCTCGAATGGTTTCTTCGTCTTCAACCAGTAAAATATGGCCTGTGGATGTCTCAATTGACGAAGGCTTATGAAAGGTAGATTCCATTGTGGACAGCATACACTGCAACTCAATAGGGGCTTGATTCTGGTCTCTGTTTTCAGAATCATCCTACCACTCGACCTTTAGACATCTGTTATCAGGTTTTGATTTTAACCGAAGCCTAACCTCGCTTTAATCACTAGAGGATTGTGAGCCAAAGCGGCACAAGGGGAATCAAGGCCAGCATACTAAGCGCAATACTGCTGGCAATCAGCTCACGGTCGAGGTTATATTCTTCTGCCAATACGAGAGCGGTCAACGCTGTAGGGGTACCTGCCATCAACACCAGTGCCAAACGCGGTTCACCCACAATGCCCAAAAAAGGTGTGGCTAGTGCAACAATCGCAGGCATGAGCAGCACTTTAACCCCAGCAGGCACCAACCCACAGGCAAGGCTGCGTAAGCTTTTAAGCTGACTAAGCCGCATTCCCATCAGCAAAAAACCGCAGGGTATGACAACCCAAATGGACTGACTTAACGTGGTTTCGATCCCTTCTGAGAACGCAATAGATTGAGTGGAAGCGCCGAGAAGAAATGCCCATAGAGAAGGCACCTTAACCACGGCAAGCAAAGAAGTCCACCAAGGGCGATCTCCGAGTTTAGGCTCATCGCCATCCTCTGATGCGCCAAAATGATGCGCCACTAAAACACCCATACCGTATAGCCCCATGGCGTTGTGCATGACCGTAAAAAAGGCAGCAAGACCTAAATTTTCTGGGCTGAGGACAGAAGCGGCGATCGCCAGTCCTACAAAGCCCGTATTCCCCAGCATCGCAGACAGCACAAAGCTGCCCTTGTGGGGTTCACTCTGTAAGCCCAGCCAGTCTTGAGGCCAGCGTTGACTAAGCTGCAAAAGACTGAGCGCAATGCCAAGCCCCAGCAGCAACGTGCAAACCGTTGCTGCTGGGGCAAGCCAGACCAGCCGAGAGAAATCGGTGTGCCGCGCTAGGGTGAAAATTTCAACGGGCATTCCCACCCAAAATAGTCCGCGTCCCAAAAGTCTAGGTACTTGGTTGGGCAAAACGCGAAACAGAATCACGCCTAAACCCATCCAGAGAAATAAAGACTTGTAGGCATGAAAGAGCGCATCGGTCATGGCAAGGGTTAGCCTGCCTCACACTCTAAAAATGCGGCACATTCAACGTGGGCAGTCTGGGGGAAAAAGTCGGCGGGTTTTACGCGAACCAAGCGATATGGCCCTTCATGACAGAGCTTCTGAAGGTCACGAGCGAGCGTTGCGGCGTTGCAGCTCACGTACACAATGCGCGGCACTCGACGTTCAATCAAGTTTTGTAGAACCCCAGCTTCGCAACCTTTACGGGGCGGATCGAGCAGCACTACATCGGGCCGGATCTCAAGGTCTATGAGGCTCTGCTCGACGGTACCCACCTGAAAGTCTACGTTTGTAATGTCATTAAGCTGGGCGTTTTGGATCGCCTGCTCTACCGCATCGGCCTGTACTTCTAACCCCAGACAAGACTTCGCAACACGAGCAATGGGCAGAGTCAGCGTGCCGATGCCGCTATAGGCATCTAGAACCGTTTCGGTGCCCTGAAGGTTGAGGTGGTCTAAAATGACCTGCAAGAGAGCTTCGGCTTGCTCGGTATAAACCTGAAAAAAGGTATTGGGATGCACCTGAATGGTCATCCCTGCAAAGCTTTCGCGTAAAAAGGGCTGGCCTGCAACCCGTCGCGTTTGGGTGCCAAAAATGCGATTGGTGCGATCGCCGTTCACATTCAGGCAAACCCCCACAATTTCAGGATGGGCTTTCATCCAAACCTTAGCCTGTTCTTCAATGCCCGTCAGGTTATTGCCTGTGCGCGCCACGAGCGTCACCAACACTTCACCCGTGCGTCGCCCGATTCGCAAAGACAGATGCCGGAGTTCACCTTTGTGAGACTGCTCATTATAAATGGACCAGTCCTGCTGCTGAATTTCTAGCTTAAGGTACGCCAGAATCGGATTTAAGCGCGAGTCTTGGACGGGGCACTGGTTGAGGTTAATGAGGCGATGGCTGCGCTTTTGGTAGTAGCCTGCCTGCACCTTGCGCTTGCCCTGGTCAATCACAAACCCGAGCGGATAGGTCGATTTATTGCGGTAGCCAAACGGGGATGGAGCCGCTAACACTTCTTCGACGAGAGGATTTGAAAATTTGCCAATGCGCTCTAGTGCCTGAACCACCTGATCTCGCTTGGCAATAAGCTGATAGTCATACACCGCCGACTGCCACTGACAGCCACCACATTTATCGGCCACTATACAGTTTGGCTTGGTGCGATGGATTGACGGTTCTAGAACCTCTAACAGTGCGCCGTGGGCGTAGCTGGGTTTTACAAATGTGAGCTTTGCCGTAATGCGATCGCCGGGTACCGTATCGGGGACAAACACCACGCGACGGTCTGGTCCCCAGTGACCCACACCATCCCCTGTTGCGCTCAGATCTGCGATGGGCACTTCAATAATCTGATTTTGCTGCCAAGTTTGCAGATCGAGGGATGTCGGGCTATCCAATGGTGCGAACCTATATATCGGTAAAAGACTGAGATAGAAATGGAAGACTCTACAAACAGGATTATGCTTGGCTTCTCCATTCACAATCCTGTTTTAGTGTATCGGTTTAAGGTTAGCGCTGTGGTCTTAGTGCCAACCGAATCAAGTTAATCAGCCTGAAGCAAAAATGACTAGGATTCTCATTTTGTGAGAGTCCTAGTCATTTTTAATCATTTAAGGCCAGATTCAAGATCTAGCGCTGGGCACCTGAAGGAACCTGCTGCGGACGATCTACCTTAATGACCTTATTGAGGTTCTTAATGGGTCGCGCGGCCTGAAGCTCTTCTTCGAGCTGAGTGGTAATGGCAGGATAGTGGTCAAAGGCCATCTGCAACGCAGCAGCGGCGATCGCCCGAATGTCAAACTCTTCACTCAGGGTTGAAATCATGGGCAAGAAAGATGCTAAGCGCTCACCCATCAGGGCTTCACGCATTTCACCCGTCAGCTTCTCAAGACGACGTTCTTCGATCTGCGCCCGGGTGGGGGTGGGCAGAACCGGAATCTCTTGACGGACGTGGTTCTCAATCTGACGCATTTTCCAACGCTCAGAGGTATGCGCCAGAGTAATGGCAACACCCTCGTTACCCGCGCGGCCTGTGCGTCCAATGCGGTGGACGTAGCTTTCTTGGCTATCGGGTACGTCGTAGTTGATGACGTGGGTGAGGTCATCAACGTGAATCCCACGGGCGGCAATATCTGTTGCTACAACCCAACGCACCTGCTTTTGGCGGAAGCGCCATAAGAGCCGCTCACGCTGGCTTTGGCTGAGGTCGCCGTGGTATTCATCCACGCTGTAGCCCGCTGACTGAAGGCGATTGGTTAAATCGGCGGCTTCTCGTCGGGTCTGCACAAAGATAATGGCGGTATCGGGGTCTTCTAGCTCCAAAACCGTTTGCAGTACGGCAGCACGAGCGCTCATGCGAGGCACGCGGTAGGCAATTTGGCGAATTTGAAGCGGGCTTGCCTGTGCCTGCTTAATGCTGACGGTGACAGGATCTTTGAGAAACTGCTTTGTTAACCGATAAATTTCTGGCGGCATGGTTGCCGAGAAAAAGGCGGTTTGGCGTGTCTCAGGCACTTTGCTCAAGATCTGCCGCACGTCTGGGATAAAACCCATGTTCAACATTTCATCAGCTTCGTCTAATACAAAGTACTGAAGCTGATCAAGGACTAAAACGCCTCGGTTCAGAAGATCTAGTACGCGCCCAGGGGTACCCACCACAAGCTGGGCACCGCGCCGAAGCTGTGTAATTTGGCGATCAATGGACTGCCCCCCGTAGATGGGCAGTACAAAAATGCTGGGGTTTGCCTTAAACCCTTGAATCGCCTGGCTCACCTGAAGTGCCAGTTCTCGCGTTGGGGTTAAGATCAGCGCCTGAACCGCCTTTGATTTGGGGTCAATGCGCTCAAGAATGGGAAGTGAAAAGGCAGCCGTCTTGCCTGTCCCTGTTTGAGCTTGTCCAATGATGTCTTTGCCTTCCAATAGAATTGGAATAGCCTGTACCTGAATGGGTGTCGGTTCTGAGAAACCTAAGGTCTCGAGACATTGAACGCGTTGTTGAGACAGACCGAGCTGACTGAACAATGAGGTCATGCATTCTCCTAATAGCGGGTCAACAATGTGCCGCCGCTCAAATTTGAAAAGGTCTGCTCAGAACTCGCCCAAAAAAGGCAAACAGCAGACACATCCACAGAGATAAAGCAAGAGGCTAGTGCTTCTGGCTTATCTTTCCGTAAACTGGAATTCAGCAGAGCAGCGTCACTAAAACAAATGTGCGTTTTGATAAGAGCCATTGCAAATGGTTTATCTTGCACTTTTCTATTCTGCAACAAACCGTTACAAAAAGCGAGTAATTGAAGAGATAAATTTCTCCTCTTGTGCTGATCAGACCCTGTAAAACCCTCTAAACGGTTGCGATTTGGGGCATATTAAAAAGATTTTGCGCTGTCACCAAATGACCATATAGGTCGTAGGGGTCGGCATCTGTAATTTGCACAAGTGCCATCGTGCCCAGTCGAGCCGACGCGGGTTGGGTATCTCCGGCGCTGGCTTCAGGGTTGGGCTGAATGTAAACCAAGCCGTCTACGTCCGGCGAAAACCGCGCTGAGCGACCGATGAGCTGGCCTGTGCTGGGGTTTTCTTGCTCAATCAAGACCTGGACTGTTTTGCCAATTTGTTTTTGGTTATTGCGCAAAGAGATGGGCTGCTGAAGCGCCATGATGCGATCGCGTCGAGCATCCATAACCTCTTGCGGGATCTGGTCGGGCAAATCACAGGCGGCGGTGCCTTCTTCAGCCGAGAACGTAAACACGCCCACATGGTCAAATTCGTGACGCTCAAGGAAAGCGCACAAATGCTCAAAATGCGCTTCGGTTTCGCCAGGGAAACCCACAATGAGGGTGGTTCGTAGCACCGCGTCTGGCAGCTCGGCCTTAAGGCGTTCGATAATGGCATCATTAACGCGACCCTGCCAAGGACGGTTCATTGCCTTCAGCATTTCTGGGTGAGAGTGCTGGAGGGGCAAATCTAGGTAGGGCAGAATATTCTCGGTTTCACGGATGGCGGCAATCACTTCGGGAGTGAGTCCGGTGGGGTAGGCGTAGTGCATCCGAATCCAGGGCACGTCTACTTTACCGAGTGCCTGCAATAGCTCCACGAGCTTTGGTTTGCCATAGATATCGGTGCCGTAGTTGGTGGTGATTTGCGAAATCAGAATCAGCTCTTTGACCCCTTCGGCAGCAAGCTGCTGAGCTTCCGCCACAATAGATTCAATGGTGCGCGATCGCTGGTTGCCGCGCAGGTGCGGAATAATGCAAAACGCACAGCGGTAGTCGCAGCCCTCAGCAATACGAAGATAGGCCACGCCTTCGGTGGTGGTGCGGTAGCGAGGGGTATTTTCGTCCGCGATGTAGGTGGGTTCTGTGCTGACTTCTTTAACGCGCTCGCCCAGTTTTACACGCTCAATCACATCTACGATTTTGTGATAGTCGCCTGTTCCCACCAGCGCCACAGCTTCGGGGAGTTCATCTAAAAGCTGCTCTTGAAAATGCTGCGCCATGCAGCCCGTAATTACAATTTTTTTGTTGGCTTCAGCCAGCTCTACGAGGGTGCGTACCGACTCTTCACGAGCAGATTGAATAAAGCTGCATGTGTTAACAATGACGTAGTCCGCAGTTTCTTCATCGGTATTTACGGAGTACCCAGCCTCGACCAGAAGGCCCAGCATGTGTTCGGTATCGATCCGGTTTTTCTCGCAGCCTAGGTGTGAGACGGCAATGGTGGGGGATTCAGCCATAGGAAGCAGGGGGTTAACGAAATTTTTAAGTGATGAAATGATGACAAACGGCAGTAAACGGATACTGCCCGTTCTCAAATCCTATCCCATGTCATCACGAACGGGTTTTGCGCTGGCACAACTACTGATGAGTTCTCACGCTCAACACTCAGAACTTCAGGCTTTTCACGGATGTTGATACTGGGCGATCGCCTGATAATAATAGGGCGGATGCATTGAGCCTTTACCGCACGGCCTAAAAACGTAGGTGTTATCACAGTTTAGTGATTTAAATTCCTGCTTCTTAGCAATGAGTCAGACCTTTATAAACTCATCATTTTCGTTAGGTAAATTTGTCCATTACCGATTAAAAATATCTAATTTTATAATCTAATTTAGTGAATTATTATGCAGGTTTTGGACAACTATGAGAACCAGGATCTAATCCATTCAGTGCAGCACTCTATCTTTGGGGATCAATGGCTTGAGAGTGCGCTAAAAATTGTACAAGCGCTGGACTCTAGTGAGATCCTGAATACCGCAGCGCACATGTTACAAAACCTTTTGCAATCTGATCGCGTTGTGATCTGCCAACAGAATGAGATGGGGCAAGGCATCATTATTGCTGAGGGTGTCGGAGCAGGTTGGCAGACCATTTTGGGGGTGAAAGTCAACAATCTGAGCGACTTACAGTGCTTAGCAGATCGAGAGGCTAGCTTAAAAGTTCAAGCTGTTAATGATGGGCATGAAGGTTCTTTATTAGATCAAACAGATTTCGATTCATTGAGGTTGGTGCAACAGCAGATCAAGTCTAGTTTGGTGATTCCCTTAATTATAGATA